>JBDLUF010000001.1:0-40006 GCA_039805445.1 Actinomycetota bacterium
GGTGTTGGTGGTGGTGTTGGTGTTGGTGTTGGTGTTGGTGTTGGTGTTGGTGTTGGTGTTGGTGTTGGTGTTGGTGTTGGTGTTGGTGTTGGTGTTGGTGTTGGTGTTGGTGTTGGTGTTGGTGTTGGAATCTCTTCGTAAGCAACCGCAATAGTGTGAGCTGCCGATACATTTGAGAATTGATACCCACTAGTTTTTGCTGTTGTAAGAGTCGGAGTCGTTGATGAACCCAATGCCCTTCCGTCAACGTAAATTGAAACTACCCGGTATCCACTAGCCGGAGTGAATGTATATGTTGGCGAATTTGAACCGTAAGAAATGGTTGTACTGCCAGCTGACGAGATGGATCCGTTAGATCCCGTTGATGCCACAATCTCGTATGACTGCAACCCTGTTGTAACCGCAATACTTGAATTCGCTGTCACATTACTAAATGTGTAACTTCCTGCGGTAATTAAGCTGGCCAGAGTGGGGTTTGTCGATCCGTTCAATGTAGTGCCATTTAGTATGATTCCGACTAATTTGTAGCCTGATGCTGTAGCGAAGTTAACCTTCTTACTACCACCTGAAACTACTGTTGCAGAGGCAGTTATTGTTGAATGACTATCGGGTGTAGTTGTTATAGTGTATGAGGTAACTGGAATCAATGAATACGAAACACTTATCTCGTGGCTGGCATCAACATTTAAGAATGTGTAGCCATTTGTGGTCGCGTCAATTAGAGTCGGTGTAGTTGAGGAACTTAAGGGAACACCATCAATTAAAATCGCATTGAGTTGGTAACCTGATGAGGCAGTAAAACTGTAAAGTGCCGAGCTAGAACCATGATTTACGGTACTACTACCAGAATTGGAAATACTTCCACCAGAACTCGATGATGCGGTGATTGAATAACTCTTCATTGTAGAAGTGACAGAAATACTGTGAATAGCTGAAATATTTGCAAATGTGTAACTTAAATTTGTTAAAGCGGTTGTCAGTGCATCGCCGCTCAATGCAGTGCCATCAACAGAAACTCCCGTAATGGAGTAGCCAGTTAATGGTGCAAAGGTAATCACTGGAGAACTTCCCGAAAGTGCATTTGTACTTGTGGTAATCGTGCTAGTGGAATCATGTGTTGTTGTTACCAAATATGCCTGTAATACCGACATAGTCATCGTTGTAGTGACGCCTGAGTTGTATTTCGATGTATCGGTTGGCGTAAATGTTGCCGTAATCAAGGAGGTGCCAACACTTCCAGGCGTAACTGTTGAATTTCCTGAGCCACTCAGCGCTACTACCGAAGTATCAGAAGATGTATATGAGAAAGTACCTGCCGTATTGCTTGTTGGAGATAAAACAGTGGCTGTATCACCTAACTTAATACTCTGATTGCTCCATGTAAGTACCGGATCACCCTTTAAAAGCTGGAGGGTATCTGTGGTCGAAATTGAAGTTCCATTAATAGTGACTTTGAAGGTGGTTGTACCCAGGGGTAGATTTGAAAAACCTAGATTTGTAAAGCTTACAATTCCGGCGACAGCTGTAGCGGTTTCTTGGAGAATTACCGCGTCGGGAATGGGGCTATAAGGATAAACAGCAGGAAATACTGTGTTTAGAACTGTCACAGTGACGACAGATGTGTTATCTGTGACCATAACATTGTTGCCACTATCTCGTATTTCCCAAATTGGTTGAGTTGCCATGGGACGTCCGTAAGTTGTATTTATGTCCCTACGCGTGTTGTTCAAACTTGCGGGCGGCCCGCGAAGTGCTAAAACTACTTGTGTTGCTGAAACAAGATTTGGTGAGTCATAACTTAATGTGCAATTACTTCCCTCAAGGCCAGTAATTGAAAGACTAGAGAATTGTGCAACTCCACTCACCGCGGTCTCTGTTGCATTTGACGTACGACAATCTGTCGTAGGTGTTGTCACGCTGACTATTGTGGATGAATCACTTGTTACTAGATTTCCGGCAACATCTTGAATCTTTACGACTGGTTGAGTTGAGAAAGAAACACCCGATTGACCACCCACTCCTACTGTGGTTAAAGCCAACTTGTAGGGATCGCCGATAACTGCGGTAACTGTCTGCGTGTCAGTGAAACCGCTGGATGAGAAGGAGATTGTGTAGTTAGTTCCGGCAAATCCATTTAGTCCAAGATTTGAAAAAATGGCGATACCACTCGCAGCTGTCGCTTGTTTTGTGCCAATTAGTGTTCCACCACTACTGACTGAAGCGATTACAACAGAGGCACTATCTGTTGTAATAGTTGCGCCATTTCCATCTTTTAGCGTTACAACGGGTTGTGTTGTAAATGCAACACCATTTTTTACTCCAGAAGCAGGAGTTGACAATGCAATAGAAGCAACAGTGGATCCAGGATTTACAGCGGTGCTTGTTGAAGATGCTTCGCCAAAACCATTGGCGTTATACGCTGAAACTCTGAAAATATAAGCTAGGTAATTTGTTAAGCCCGTAATCGTTGCACTTGTTGAAGTTGATGCGGTGTGTGAATACGTGGTCCACGTTGAACCAGCATCGGTGCTGTGTTCGATCTTGTAATCACTGATTGAAGCTCCGTTAGCAGAGGGGGCTGACCAAGTAACAGCTGCAGTCTGATTTGAAGCAGTTGCATTAACAGAAGTGGGGGTTCCGGGAAGGCCACTTGGTGTTATAGATAGGGAATTCGCTGAATTCAAACCAGTTCCCACAATATTTATTGCAGAAACTCTGAAAATATAGGAAGTACCGTTCACCAAACTGTCTACGGTAATAGTTGTTTCGACAGAGGCTGCATGGGAAAAGGTGCTCCAATTAGTCCCACCATTAGAGCTGTATTGAATCAGATAGTCAGAAATGGCTGCACCACCTGTGCTTGGGGCTGACCAGGACAAAGTAACTGTGCCATCTGCATAAATACCAGTTGGTGCTGAAGGTGCCGATGGAGCCACTGCAGCGGGAGATGAATTATCAGATACAACTCCCGTACCGACAGCATTCTTTGCACTTACTCTGAAAATGTACACAGCTCCTCCGGGCAATCCGGAGATAGTTACATTTGTAGAAGTGCTTGCGGTATGAGTATAAGTACTCCAGCTACTCCCAGCATTTGTGCTGTATTCGTAAACATAATCAGTAATGGCAACTCCACCATTACTTGTTGGCGCACTCCACGCTAAATTTATATTCGAGCCTGAATATGTTGCCGTAGGTGTAGAACTTTTGCCTGGCGATGTTTTAGGAACAATTGGAGTGTATTGACTTGTTTTTACTGGAGTACCAGATCCAACATCATTCACAGATGTAACTCTTACAAAGTAAGAGGTGCCATTAGTTAGCCCAGTAATAGTTACAGGAGAGTTCAATAAACCGCTGCTTGGAAATTTTGTCCATGTGCTGTAATTGGTCGAGTACTCAACTTGATAGCCAGTAATGGGTGAATCGCCATCCCAATATGAATTTTCCCAGGACACTACAATCGAAGAATCCCCTGCTGTCGTAGCTATATTCCTTGCAGACCACGGTAAGTACCCAGGAGTAAGTGCAGTTGACGTCTTCGCATAATTTCCATAGCCCCAAGCATTTCGGCCGGAAACTCGGAATAAATAACCAGTACCGTTGCTCAACCCGGTAATTGTTGCTGATGCACTTCCACTTGATACTGAAACACTTGGACTAACAACAGTTGACCACGTGTAACCGTTATTTGATGAATATTGAATCACGTAGTCGATGAGAGAAGGATTGCTCGATGGAACGGCCCATGTGACTGTGGCTTGTGCATTTCCCACTAAAGCCGAGATTGTCGCAGGGGCAGATGGAGTTGATAAGGATGCCGCACGTAACACGTTGTAGTTATTTAGTATGAGGATATTTCCGTTGCTTGACAGTGATATTCCTGCCCAAATTGATGACAATGCATTATTCATCAAGAATCCCAATTCTTGCGGATAGCTTATTTGAGCAAAATTCGCACCTCTATCTATTGAGTAAAAAACATGCGCTGGACGGCCTCCCAAAAAGCCTTCATCAGTTTCAAAAATTATCGTGTTTCCATCATCGGATATTTGAACCCAATGAATTTCAATAGCACTTCCAACCACGCCAGTGAAAGTAGCAAAGACATCTTTCACCAAACTAAAATTGCTGCCAAAATCGTGACTTGCATACAGTTTGTCTTCAAGATGTTGGCCAGATGAGTTAGACCAATATTTAGAATAGCCAACGATTATGTGTTGGCCATTTGAACTCATGTCCAAACTTTGTCCACGTAAACCGGTATCTGTCCATGTAACGCCTGCATCCACAGATCTCAAGACAGATCCCTGCGGGGTAGTCCATATAATTTTTGATCCATCAGCCGAAGCCGCTAATTGACTATCAAACTTAATCCAAGATTCAGAACGTGATTGTTTTTCAACCCACGTTAATCCCCCATCGCCTGAAATAAACAACTTGTGATTGGTCGTACTGGAACCACCATAACCTTCAGCGAGCGTAAGCGAACCAATTGAAGATGTGATGGCAATTTTCTCACCGCTATTCGAAACTGTTATTGCTGAAAAAGGTCCTATGGGAGCACCACTACCTGTTGTATTCATCCTGCGCCATGAAACACCGTGATCAGAGCTGATCATCAGAATGACATCCTCAAATGAAATCGCGTCAATTGAAACTGCTTTTGAATACGCAACTAATATTTGTGACCCGTCGTTAGATATTGCGACTAAGGTATTTTGCCCTCTTACTTCATCGGAAATATTGTTAAAGGTAACTCCACCATCTTTGGAATACATCACTGATTCATATTTTCTTACATAAGCTCGATATTGGCCGTCTCCCGAAATGGAGATAGAAGTTACATCTGCATATCCATCACTAGAAAATTGTGTGTCGGAGCCTCCTCCAAATCGAGTATCACTCCACGAAACTGGCTCAGTGGCACGAGCAGTGGTCACTCCCGTAATCTGAAGGAGCACCAGAAAAGAAATGCTTGGTATTAAAAGCATTAAATAACGGACTACTCTCGATCGGCGTTTTTCCATTTTTCCACCATAAATTGTCGAAGGAGTCTTCCAAAGAAAGGACTAGTGTTTTCCCTAACGCACCTAGTCAGCACCTGAACAAGAGAGAGATAATTAGTCATGATTCTCGCAACTGCGATGCTGATCGATGATGACTCTTTCGTCAGAACTACCCTGCAGGCAGGGTTGGCTCATTACGGTATTCAGGTTTCAGATTCATTCGAGAGCGCGTCAGCAGCGATCAAAGCAATCGCTGAATCCAATGCGGATGTAGCGATAGTTGATTTAGATTTAGGTCCAGGACCATCAGGGATCGATGTCTGCCATACCTTGAGAACTCATAAGCCCAACTTAGGTTTAATCCTTCTTACCTCGTATCAAGATCCACGAATTTTTGATCCATCTTCATCTAATTTGCCTAAGGGTTGCCGCTTTATTTCTAAATCAGAGCTGACAGATTTCAATCTATTGGTACAAACCATTCTCAGTGCAAGGATGAAACCTTTCCATTCCAAGTCAGAAGGTTTAACCGATTCATCAATTTTAACAATCACACAACTTGAGGTTTTGAAGCTCGTGGCGCAAGGGCTTTCAACTGATGAAATTGCAAAGATTCGCGAGGTCTCCCCTAAGGCCATTGAAAGTACAATTGCAAAGATTCACAAAGCTGCCGGATTAAAGAAATCAAAATCTATGAACCAGCGAGTTCAGTTGGCTCGCTTTTATTTCTTATTGTCGGGAAAGAAACCCCCAGGGGCGTAGATAAGTGAACCTTCAATTCAAAAATCTCATAAGACTGTCAACAGCTGGCTTTGCTCTGTACTCACCAATATCAATTCTCGCTTATCCGGTTAGCTTGCTTGTTGTAAACCCCGGTGCTTCACCGCTTCAACTTCTTTTGCTAGGCGTCATTCTCACAATGTTTTCCTTCATGTTCTATTTCCCATTAATGAAGTTGCACAACAAATATGCGATTAAACCGAGCACCTTTGCCGTCAGCTTCTTCATATTTGTCATTGCCGCTACAGGTGCATTTAGAGGCGTACTTTTCTACTACTTTGATGACTTCTTTAATTATGAACAGCCGAGCTCATTTCTAAATAGAGTCCTAGCGTCCATGCTGACCTCAATTTTCTGGCTCGCTGCTTCAAATGTTGTCATCAACATTTCGAGATCATTCCGAAGTAAGTACCAAAGTACACTCAATCAGTACTTGGCGGCACATTTGAGCGCAGGAACAACCGATATCAAATTAACTCCCGAATTTCTTGAATTCACAGACCTTCGTCAAGACTTAACAAACTCACTCATTAATCTCCTTGAAAGTGGCACTCCTGAATCGTTTGGGGAGGAGTCGGAGAAGCTAACGTTGCAAATTAATGAGCAACTTCGACCACTGAGTCGTCGAATTTGGCTTCGCAGCCTAAATGAATACCCAGTCATAAATGTAAAAATCTTAATTAGGGATTCACTAGCGGCGCTTATTTTTTCTCGAAAACTCTTTATCTTGATAATGCTTTTTCTAGCCCTTCTCAACAATCTATTTCTGCGAAGTCTTGGTGAATCCTTATGGAGAACTGGGTCTTACCTACTAGCTACTTATCTAATTCTATTTTTTGTTGATAAATTTAATCTACTCGGAAAAAATATTGGAAGAAATATTCTAATTATTTCTCTCATTTCAATAATTCCTATTTATCTGAGTGAGTTCCTGGCGGGATTCCTGGGTTTCAATCAAAACTTTCTTGCAACCGCTTTGATTACTCCAGTTCCTATCGCAGTAATTGTCGTTCTTTCATTTATTGATTTATCAAACAGAGATAGAAGCTTTTTGCTTTCCTTGCTTGAGGAAAAGAGATCTGAGATTTACGCTGAAACTTCAAAAGGTATAGACCATAATAAAAGGCAGCTTGCCTCATATTTGCATAACACCTTTCAATCTGAACTCCTCGCGCTCTCTCAGCAATTAGCTGCAGCGGCGTTGACTCGTGACAAGGAAAAAACAGCCAAAGTGCTGCAACGAGTTTCGGCAGTAGCTAATCGTTCATTGTCTGAGGATCTTTCCCGGATGAATCAAAAACCACTCGAGCGTTTAGAGAGTGTCGTACTTTCATGGGAAAACTTGCTGACAATAGATATTCAGATAGAAAATGACTTTCTGAATGAACACCTTGACAGCATCACCTTCATTCAAACACTAGAAGAGGTTGCGACAAATGCCTTTAGGCATGACAGGGCCACAAGGTTGACGGTCACCGCTGAGATAGGTGAGGTGGGCGTTCGTGTTTCATTCCAGAGTAATGGCACTCAGCCATTATCTAAATCCAAAGGACTTGGAACTTTGTGGCTGAACCAGGTCAGTCTGACCCCATGGAGTATTGAAAAGAATGAATTGGGAACCCAGATAGTTGTGGAAATTTAAGGTGGTGCCCCCGGTCGGACTCGAACCGACACTGGAAGGATTTTAAGTCCTCTGTCTCTGCCATTGGACTACGGGGGCCACGAGCAAGTTCTGCGGAAGTTTACTTGATGAGGGGCTTTTGCAGAAACTGAGCCTTAAAAATCGTAATTATCAGGGTTACGATGACGGCATGGATAATCATGAACTTCTCAAAAAGTATCGATCAACATCATTGGCATTTATTCAAGCTGCGGGTGAAATCAAACCTTCATCCTTCAATCTAGCTAAAGAAGGTGAGTGGTCTCCCGCATTTGTCATTCATCACGTTGCTGATGCTGAAGTTCAATTCGGCGTTCGATACGCAAACGCCCTTGCTGAAGACAATCCTCAAGTAATTCCATTTGATGAGGAGAAGTTTCCGACCGCACTGCAGTATCAAAACCGAAGTGTTGAAGCCTCACTTAATGCAATGACCGCACTTCATGCGATGAACTATGAAATTCTGAAGAATGCAACAGATGCGGATTGGCAACGTGTTTCTACCCATCCTCAACGCGGAACCGTTACCTTGTTTGATCTAGTTTCCCTAGGTACTGACCACACAGCAGGCCACGTAACACAGCTGAAGAACTCGGTTATTTAAAACTCTTTGCCTTTTTAAATACTGAGTTCAGCATTGGCTCAGTTAATTTGCCGGTGAAAGTGTTTTGCTGACTTGGGTGGTAGCTGCCTAAGACCAGACGTTTCACGCCATCGCTGCCAACAAAGGTAAAACTATTGCTATGGCCGAACTTTGGTGTCGGGGTTGGAATCTGGTTGTCAAGCGCGCGAAGACTCTTAATGATCGCACTCCACGCAAAACTTCCAAGTGCTACAAAGGTGCGAGCAGTTGGCATCAAAAGTTCTATCTCGTTGATTAAGTAATCTGAACACTGGCTTTTTTCTTCAGTTGAAGGTTTGTTATCGGGTGGAGCGCACCGAACTGCGCAGGTGATTCGGGTATCAATGAGTTTTTGTCCATCATCTGCCGATGTACTTGTGGGAATAGTTGCTAAACCATTCTTGTGCAGCGCTTTATAGAGCCAATCCCCTGATGAATCACCGGTAAAGATTCGTCCAGTTCGGTTTGCGCCATGGGCACCTGGTGCTAATCCAACGATCACGATTCGTGCATTGTCAGGACCAAAGCCTGGAACTGGCTTTCCCCAGTACTTTTCATTTTCATATGCCTTGCGCTTTACAACAGCGACCTCTTCACGCCATTGAACTAAACGTGGGCACTTGGTGCAGGCGACAATCTTTTGATCTAGCAGCTTTATAGATTTAATTGCGGGCAAGAGAAAATGCCATTCCATCCAAAATATCTGATTCAGAGGCTACAAATTCAGTTGCACCAGTGGCCTTCATGATCTCTGAAAGAACAAGTGAGCCCGCTGCGATTACATCAACGCGACCAGGGTGCATATAACCCAGTGAAATGCGTTGCTCGCGGGTTTTGGTAGCAAACATCGTGGCTGCATCATGGGTCTGTTGCGCCGAAATTCGAGATAGGTGAATTGCATAGCGATCGTATTCCGGTAGTTCTAGGGCTGCTGCCGCAACTGTTGTCGCTGTTCCTGCTACAGCAACTAGTGTCTTTGCCTTAGTAATTGGAACAACCGCTGCAGCTTGTGCGATCGCTGCTTGAATATCTGTGCGAGCAGCTTCAATTTGTTCAGGTGTTGCTGGATCTGAAGCAAAGTGACGTTCCGACATCCGTACGCACCCAATATTGACACTGCGAGCAGCTTCTACAGTTGCCGTACCAAAGACAAACTCAGTTGAGCCTCCCCCAATATCAACTACTAGGAAGGGTCCATTGCTGGGATCCAGATCTTTGATCGCGCCTGCAAAGGAAAGCGCGGCCTCTTCATCACCAGAGATAACCTCTAATTCGATTCCTAAACGTTCGCGAACACCATCGACAAATAAGTGACGATTGGTTGCATCACGTGTGGCACTTGTTGCACAAAAACGAATCTTTTCAACACCGCGCTTTGCAATCTCAGCTGCGAATTTATCAACCGCTGCAAGTGTTCGGGCGATTGCATCTGGGTGGAATTGACCGGTTTGATCAACACCTTGTCCTAGACGAACAATCTCCATATCGCGCACGATTTCGCGAAAGTTGTTTCCATCAATATCTGCAATAAGTAAACGAATTGAGTTAGTTCCGCAATCAATCGCCGCTACTCGCATGGGTTGTTCTTCCACCAATCAGGAAGCTTTGTTAAAGCCTCATCACCCAGGGGATTAACGCCTGGACCTGCTGAGAGTGAGTGGGCTACAAGTGAATGTAAGCACTTCACGCGGGTAGGCATGCCACCTGCAGAAACATCATCAACTTCTGGAACATCAATGCCAAGCGCCGAACGAGAGGCAATGTAATCATCATGTGCTGCGTGAAATGCACCAGCTAATTCAGCATCTGTTTCTAGACGCTCATTCATTTCACCCATAAGACCAGTGGTCTCAAGGGTTGAAATAACAGCTGTTAAACGAGGACAGGTTGCATAGTAAAAAGTTGGAAATGGAGTGCCATCTTCGAGTCGAGGTGGTGTTTCAACAACGGCAGGTTTGCCACAGGGGCAGCGATAAGCGATTGCATGAACATCACGAGGTGTGCGACCTAGTTGCGTTTCAATGCACTGTAGATCTGCTTGTGTAACTTCACGCATTAATTGCCGGTTTCGCTAATTGATGCGATTAAACGTGAGTACCACGGTTGTCCATCAGCTAAAGAGCTAGCGATCTTGGTGGTCCCGTTTTGCCCAGCTTCTGTTTCACCTTCAGTAACAATGTATTGACGTTCTCCCGGCATAACAAAGTGCAAACGCTCACGTGCTTGAGACTTTACGTATTCAGGGTCTTGCCACAAAGTTAACTCTTCACGAGCCTTTTGTAGAGCGGTGTTATCTGCAGATAGCTGAGACTTCAGTGCACTAATTTGTGCACGTTGCGTGAAGTAATGCTTCACCGGTGGCGCAATTGTTAATGCAAGAATAAAAAAGATTGCAGACAAGGCTAGAACGCGATTAGAGGTACGACGACGACCAAAGCGCAGTTGTCGGCGTGCCATAGCTAATTCTTACGCCTTGAATCGTGGGAATGCTGCGCGACCCGCGTAGACCCCACCTTCAGCTAGCTCTTCTTCAATGCGAAGAAGTTGGTTGTACTTAGCTACGCGCTCAGTACGTGCAGGTGCACCTGTCTTGATCTGTCCACAGTTAAGTGCAACAGCAAGATCGGCAATTGTTGTGTCCTCTGTTTCACCTGAACGGTGGCTCATCATGCTGCGGTAGTTAGCACGGTGTGCCATTTCTACTGCATCGATTGTCTCTGTAAGAGTTCCAATCTGATTTACCTTAACAAGAAGCGCGTTGGCAGTGTTTCCTGCGATTCCCTTAGCTAAACGCTCTGGGTTAGTAACAAATAGATCATCTCCAACGATCTGGATGCGTGAACCAAGGACCTTAGTCATCTCAGTCCAACCAGCCCAGTCCTCTTCATTCAAAGGATCTTCGATTGAAACGATTGGGTAGGCATCTACCAAAGAGGTGTAATACGCGATCATTTCATCAGATGTCTTAAGAGCACCTTCAAAGTTGTACTTGCCGTTCTCGTGGAACTCAGTTGCAGCAACATCCATTGCAAGAGCGATTTCAGTACCTGGCTTGAATCCTGCAGCTGTGATCGCTTCGAGGATTAAATCAAGTGCAGCACGGTTGCTATCAAGGTTTGGTGCAAAGCCACCTTCATCGCCAACTGATGTTGCAAGACCACGCTTCTTTAAAACAGCCTTGAGTGCGTGATAGATCTCGGCACCCCAACGAACTGATTCGCGGAAAGTTGGTGCACCAATTGGCGCGATCATGAACTCTTGAATATCAACATTTGTATCAGCGTGTGCGCCGCCGTTAAGGATGTTCATCATTGGAACTGGGAGAACATGAGCATTTGGTCCACCTAAGTAGCGGAACAGTGAAAGATCAGAGCTTTCAGCAGATGCCTTAGCAACTGCTAATGAAGCACCAAGAATTGCATTTGCACCTAGACGTGACTTGTTCTTAGTTCCATCAAGTTCGATCATTGCTGCATCGATTAGACGCTGATCCTGTGAATCAAAACCAATAATTTCGGGAGCGATTTCATCATTAACAAATGCGATCGCCTTTTCAACACCCTTACCTAAGTAACGCTTGCCACCATCACGAAGCTCTGCCGCTTCAAAAGCACCAGTAGATGCACCGCTTGGAACAGCTGCGCGCGCTTGTGTTCCATCCTCTAATTGGATTTCAACTTCAACCGTTGGATTTCCACGGGAGTCGAGAATTTCACGGGCTCCGAGAGCTTCGATAATTGCCATTGCATTACTCCTTCAATACAGGTCTGGGTTCTTAATCTGTTGCCGACCTCAACGCTGAAATGGCAGGTACTTCAATAATCGAAGTCTACCGCGTACCCACCAGAGACTATGCGGGGCCGATCTCTCGACTAATACGCATGGCTTCCTTGCGAAGAGCCGCTTCAGCATCGATTCCATTGGCATGGGCCCACGCGATGACCGCTACTAGGGCCTGCCCCACAGCGCTTTCATCAGCTGGCCCATCAATTGATACTGAGTCAGGAGTTGTGACTTCAACATTGTATTTTTCAGCGCGATATAACAGCTTTTCAATTAATGGCAGCGCTGGTTGTGACATCGCAACACCATCTAATGGCGAGGTGCGACCTTTTTCCTTTTTCTTAATCTCTTCCCAATTTTCAAGAACCTCTTGTGAATCGCGAACTTCGACACCTTCAAAAACATGTGGGTGTCTGCGAATCAACTTGTCAGCGATCCCTTGAGCGACATCTTCAATGGAAAATGGATCTGTTGGATGCTCTTGCGCCATACGGGCATGGAAATACACCTGCAAAAGAACATCGCCTAGCTCTTCCCGCATATCGACACGGTTATCTGATTGAACCGCATCCACAAACTCGTATGACTCTTCGAGCAAATACTTCAGAAGCGATTCATGTGTTTGCTCTGCATCCCAAGGACAACCACCGGGTGAACGCAAGGTATCCATGACTTCAACGAGACGTTGAAGTTGTGACTCTTGCACGTGAGTTGCTCTTACTTTTCTGCGGGAGTAACTGCAGATTCAGCAGAGTCTGCAGCAACTACATCAGCAGTTGTTGCATCCCACTTGCCGTAGCGAGGATTAACAGTTACGCCAATCTCCTTCGCCTTTGCAACGACAAGCTTTTGAATCTCTAGTCCTAGTTGATCTTCAGTAACACCTGCAGCGGTTAGCTTCTGGCTGATCTTGTCAGAGTAAGCAATCGCTTCGATGTAACGATCTAAATCTTGAGGTGCGATACCTGCATTAACTAAGGCATTTGGTAGGGCTGCTTCGCCACCAACTTGTTCAAGAATGCTGGCACGACGTGAATCGATTTCTGCCTTGGTAACGTTGAGCTTTAGCTCTTGGCCAAGCTCGCGAAGCAAAGTACCTAATAGGTGAAAACGAAGTTGTGAAACATTAAGAGTTGATCCTGTTTCGAGCTGCATCTGAGTTGTATCAACCTTTGCGCGCTCTGAAAGGATCGCATCAACACTTGCCTGAACAGTTGCTTGGGTGATCTTTGTATCGCCCACTGTTGCTGCTGCCCCTACCTGCGAGCATCCCGCCAATAGAAATGTTGCTACTGCCGCGGTGATTGCCAGGATCTTCTTCATTCTGTACTCGCTTTCGGTGCATCGCTTAATTGATGTAGGGCCTCGACGACCCAGGCCAGAAGAGAAGTATCCACTATTTCAGGCGCATTCTGTGACGGATTCCAAGAGGCAGCCTTCGGGAGAGCGACCAAAACGGTGCTTGCTGCACCTTTATAGAGCGAGCCTGGGTATAAACGTGTCAAACGTAACTGACGAGATTCAGGAAGAACCAATGGTGCAAGGCGAAGGAACTTTCCTTGCACAACAACTTCAGTCAGCTTTGCCGCCTTTGCTTGTGCACGTAATGCAGCAACACCTAACAACGCTTTCGCTTCTTCGGGAAGATCACCGAATCGATCAATTAACTCAGCTTCAATGGATGCAACATCACTTGGTGCTTTCACATCTGCAAGGCGACGATAGAGATCAAGGCGCAAACGCTCGCCCGGAACATAATCAGAGGAAAGGTGTGCGTTGATCGGAAGTTCAACTTTGCACTCTGAAACCTTTTCTTCTGTTTCGATGATTCCAGATTTGTACTCTTGAACCGCTTCTCCGACCATTCGCATATACAAATCAAATCCGACATCTGCGATATGACCAGATTGTTCTCCGCCCAGCAAGTTTCCTGCGCCGCGGATTTCTAAATCCTTAAGTGCTACCCGCATTCCCGAACCTAAATCAGTATTAGTTGCAATTGTCTTTAAACGTTCGTGCGCTAACTCAGATAGCGGCTCATCATTTGAATATAAGAAGTAGGCATAGGCACGT
Source organism: Actinomycetota bacterium (assembly GCA_039805445.1). GTDB lineage: Bacteria > Actinomycetota > Actinomycetes > Nanopelagicales > Nanopelagicaceae > Planktophila. The sequence goes on from JBDLUF010000001.1 coordinate 13,928, forward strand.
TCGCGGCCGCGACCTACTCGACCACGCAGCTGATGAAGTTGTGACAGGCCAAAGCGATCTGCACGTTCGACAATCAAAGTGTTTGCATTTTGAATATCTAGGCCGCTTTCAACAATTGTTGTACACACCAGCACATCAAAATCGCGGTTCCAGAAGGCCAAAATGACATCTTCGAGCTCGCCCTCTGACATTTGACCGTGTGCAATTCGAATTCGCGCTTCGGGGACCATCTCCTTAAGGCGCATGGCCGTTTTATCAATGGTGTCTACTCGATTATGTAAGTAGAAGATTTGGCCATCTCGCAGAAGTTCGCGGTGAATCGCTGCGGTTATTTGCGCCTCTTCTGCTGGCCCAACATAGGTAAGGATCGGATGGCGCTCTTCTGGCGGAGTCGTGATGGTGGACATCTCGCGGATTCCGGTAACCGCCATCTCAAGTGTGCGTGGAATAGGTGTTGCAGACATCGCAAGTACATCAACAGTTGTACGAAGCTTCTTTAAGGACTCCTTCTGTTCAACACCAAAGCGCTGTTCCTCATCAACTACGACTAAGCCCAAATCTTTGAATTGAACATCATTAGACAAAATTCTGTGGGTACCGACAACTACATCAACGGTGCCTGCAGCTAATTGCTGCAAGATCTCTTTGCTCTCTTTAGCGGTGTTAAATCGAGATAAACCTGCAACCTTCAGAGGAAAGCCTGCATATCTTTCAGCAAAGGTTTTTGTATGTTGCTGTACCAACAAGGTTGTTGGCACTAAGACCGCGACCTGTTTGCCATCCTGAACCGCTTTAAATGCAGCACGAATTGCGATCTCGGTCTTTCCATATCCAACATCGCCGCAAATGATGCGATCCATTGGGTATGGGTGTTCCATATCTTGTTTAACTTCATTAATCGTTGATAGTTGATCTGGTGTTTCGATGTATGAAAAAGAGTCCTCAAGTTCGCGTTGCCAGGGCGTATCAGGGGAAAAAGCAAAGCCAGGCGAACTTGTGCGGGCTGCGTACAAACGAATGAGCTCTCCTGCAATTTGGCGCACCGCTTTGCGCGCACGTCCCTTTGCCTTTTGCCATTCGCCGCTACCAATGCGGTGAACTGTTGGGGTTTCTCCACCAACATACTTAGATACTTGTTCTAGCGCATCAGTAGGAACAAAGATTCTGTCTCCAGGTTGCCCACGCTTTGCAGGTGCGTATTCGATAATCAAATATTCGCGGGTAACTCCTGCCACTGTGCGCTCGAGTAATTCAACATAGCGACCGATTCCATGTTGTTCATGAACAACGTAATCTCCAGCTGTAAGTTCTAAAGGATCAATTGCTTGCTTGCGCTTTGATGGCAAACGCTCTGCATCTTTAACGCTTCCTTTGCTGCCTGTTAAATCTCGCTCAGTCATAAAGAAGATGTGATCAGCTGCGCTTTCAAAGCCATGAGCCAGAACAGATGTTGTTAGGTGAATGCTTCCCTTGGTAGGAGTTGCAGCTAGCTTTTCGATGATCTGAACTGGAAGATCTGCTCCACGCAGGATTCCTGCATACCGTTCCAACATTCCATGTCCATGTGTTGCAAAAACAACGGTGCGATGATCGGCAAGGGCTTGGCGTAAAGCATCGACTGCGCGATCTACATCTCCACGCATGGGATCTATCGCTGCATAATCTAAAAATGTTGTCTCGGGATCAAGATCTGTTCCAAATGGGCTGAGCTCTTTAGCGCTCATTCCCGCCTTTGAAATTTCAGCAAAGAGCTCATCCCACGCCATGTACGTACCGGCGCCATCATGAAGTGGTGCAACTCCACCTAGGGCGGCGTTGGACCACGATGCGTTAAGAAACTCTTCATTAGTTGCAAGCAGATCTGCTGCACGAGATTTGATCCGTTGTTCATCAATGAAAACAAGTTGTGTATTTGCCGGCATTCGAGACAACAAACTTTCTGTTTCATCAATTAACAATGGAATCAAAGACTCCATTCCTTCAAAGCTCATGCCTTCTGCGATTTTGCCCAGCATCTCTGCTGCGGCTGGATACTGGTCGGCGATCTCGATAGCGCGGTGCTTGATCGCAGTATCAAGCAATAGTTCGCGACATGGATAAATCTCTACCGCACCTATTACAGGTTTAAAGGTTCGCTGATCTGCAACCTCGAAATAACTCAAATCTTCAATCTCATCACCAAAGAAATCGATGCGAATTGGGTGATGACTTAACGGCAAAAAGAGATCAACAATTCCACCACGGACTGCAAATTCTCCACGGCGTTCAACTAAATCTGTTCTTGAATATGCAAGGGAAGATAAGTGACGTACTAATTCATCAAGTGACTGCTCATTGCCAATTTCCAATTGCAGCAAAGGTGATTTACCCAGCTGCGAAATAATGCGGTGAATCGCTCCGCGCACCGGTGTAACAACAATGGGATTGATGCTCTGTTTGTGTTGCAATGCATAAAGGGTCTGAATTCTTTTCGCGACAGTGTCGCTGCGTGGACTCAAACGCTCGTGGGGCAGGGTCTCCCAGGCAGGAAACTCCAACACATTGTCATGGAGCTCTCGTAACTCATTCACAAGATCTTCCGAGCTGCGACTAGAACTAGTAACAACTAGTAGCGGATGTGAGGATGCACGAGCCGCTATAAGAAAGGGGTAGAGCGATTGCGGTGCCACGATATGAGATGCATCGGAATTAAGTGGCAAGGCTGGAATTAACCCGCGCATAATTACTCTCCAATGCCGTTAGGCCCCGACTCCTAAGGGAGGGGGGCTTGATTGGGGTTAAGTCTAATTTAGTTTTGCAATGCGCAGTTACCTGAGAGGATTGCCCAATGAGCCAGAGCCCGATCGCTGCAGATGATGCAGCTCTTCGTAGCGATGTGCGTCGTCTTGGCGATTTACTAGGCCAAACCCTTGTTCGACAAGAAGGTCCAGAACTTTTGGCCCTCGTTGAAGAGGTTCGCAAAGCGGTCCGCGAAGGAAGCGGCGCAGAAATCCTTGCTCAACTGTCAGTTGAAGATTCAGTGCAACTTGTACGTGCATTTAGTACATATTTTCACTTAGCAAATGTTGCTGAACAAGTTCACCGTGCACGTGTACTTGCAGAGGCGCGAGTAACTGGAGGTTCTTGGTTGGCACGTGCCGTTGATCGAATCGATGCCGCACTGAAAGCGCAAACACCTGGACATGAGTTAAGTAAAGAAGAGATCGCCGAATGGGTTGGTGCGATGTCTGTGCGTCCAGTATTTACCGCTCACCCAACTGAAGCTGCACGTAGATCTGTTCTTAATAAGTTAGGAAGCATCGCTGATCTGCTAGATGATCCACGTAACCCTTCTCAACAGGAACGACTTGCTGAAACCGTTGATCTTTTATGGCAGACCGATGAACTTCGTTTAGGTCGACCAGAGCCATTAGATGAAGCGCTCAACGCTTTGTACTACCTGGATGATTTGTTCACTCAAACCGTTCCAGAGGTTCTCAATGATTTTGCAAAAGAGATGAAGCGAATCGATGTTGAAGTTCCTATCACCGCTCGCCCACTGTCATTTGGTAACTGGATCGGTGGAGACCGTGATGGAAACCCAAATATCACCGCTGAGGTAACCACCGATGCGATGGAGCTTCAGGTTTCACATGCGATCCGTGTAACTATCGCTGCGATGAACGCTTTGCGCCAAATGCTTTCTGTTTCAACCAAGATCGTTGGGGCAACGCCTGAACTATCTGCTTCCGTTGAAAAGGATTTAAAGCACATTCCAGAGTTTGAACAACGGTTCTTACGTCTAAACGCTGAAGAGCCATATCGTTTAAAGGCAACAGCGATTGTTCATCGTTTGGCATTTACACGTGATCGCCATGCAAAGGGTGCACCACATGATCCCAACCGTGATTATGCAAATACGGCAGAGCTTTTGGCGGATTTAGTGTTGATGCGTGATTCACTCTTGGCACACCGTGGCGAATTGATTGCTACCGGCTTACTTGAGCGCACAATTCGCACCATTGCCGCCTTTGGAATCAACCATGCAACGATGGATGTACGCGAGCACTCAGATGCTCACCACAATGTGTTGAAGCAGATTACCGGCATCGATGGATACATCGAAAAATCACATGATGAGAAGTTTGAAATCTTGACTAAGTTCCTTGCAGATGATGTGCGCTTTGATGCATCACAGCTCGAGGCCTTGGGTAAGAAGACAGTAGATACCTTTGTCGCTATTAATAGTTTGATTGATCGATTTGGTCCAGAGGCGATTGAGACCTACATCGTTTCGATGACAAAGGGTGCTGATGATTTGATTGCAGCTGTTGTTATCGCACAGCAGGCAGGGCTTGTTTCACTGAAAGAGAAGAAGGCTCGAATTGGATTTGCTCCGCTGCTAGAAACCGTTGCAGAGCTTCGTGCAGCTGGAGAAATTCTTGAAAAGCTTTTGAGTAATCCTGCCTACCGTTCAATCGTTGCTCTTCGCGGTGATGTACAAGAGGTCATGCTGGGTTACTCAGATTCCAATAAGGATGCTGGAATCGCAACCAGCCAGTGGGAGATTCACAGAGCGCAGCGTTCTTTGCGCGATGTCGCAATGAAGTACGGCGTGAAGTTGTGCTTGTTCCATGGTCGTGGTGGTTCGGTCGGCCGCGGCGGCGGACCAACATATGAAGCTTTGATCGCTTTGCCATGGGGCTCGGTTGATGGACAGATCAAAATGACTGAACAAGGTGAGGTAATCAGTGACAAGTACGCATTGGCTTCCCTTGCCCGCGAAAATGTTGAGCTAACCCTTGCAGCATCTCTTGAAGCAACAATTCTTAATCGCGGACCACGTCAAAGCAAAGAAGAGCTTGCTGCGTGGGGCGATTGCATGCAGTTAGTAAGTGACTCTTCCTTTAAACGTTATCGCGCATTGATTCAGCAACCAGATCTGCCGGCTTACTTTTACTCTTCAACACCAGTTGAACAGTTAGGTGAGCTTTTCTTGGGCTCACGTCCATCACGTCGACCAGATGCTGCAGGTGGCTTGGATTCACTACGTGCGATTCCGTGGGTATTTGGTTGGACCCAATCACGTCAGATTGTTCCTGGCTGGTTTGGCGTTGGTTCAGGGCTGAAAGCCGCTCGCGAGGCGGGACATTCAGCGCTTTTGGTACAGATGCTCAAAGAGTGGCACTTCTTTACAACATTTATTAGCAATGTTGAGATGACATTGGCTAAGACTGATTTAGCGCTAGCAAAGCGTTATGTCGAAACCTTGGTGCCTGCAGAGCTGCATCACTTCTTAGATGAGATTCAAGCGGAGTTTGATTTAACAGTCTCTGAAATTCTGACATTGACTGGAAAGACAAGTTTGTTAGGCGACCAAGAGATTTTGGCCCGCACCTTGCAGGTACGTGATGCATATCTTTCACCGATTCACTTACTGCAGGTGAACTTGTTGAAGCGGGTGCGCGATGCAGGAGATTCAGCAGATCCTGTTTTGCGCCGTGCACTGCTGCTAACTATTAATGGTGTGGCTGCAGGACTTCGCAATACCGGTTGATTTAACTAGTTAGTATTTTTAGCTATTAAAAGCTGATTGGGTAGCCTCTAAACCCTTTGTAATTAAAGATTCAACAACATCTGCTCCACGTACAACAAACTCTGCTAAATCCTTTTGCTCTACCTTTGAAAATGCTTTCAAGACAAAATCAGCGGGATCTTGTTGGCCCATAGGACGGCCGATACCTAAACGAACACGGTAGTAATCAGGTCCATCAAAAGCTGAGGTCATTGATTTCAAGCCGTTATGACCGTTGTCTCCCCCTGCAAACTTTGTTCTAATCGCTGCAAAAGGAATATCGAGCTCATCATGCAAAGCAATAATCTTTGCTGGCTCTACCGAGTAAAAGTTTGCAAGAGCTTTGATGGGCCCACCAGTTTCATTCATGTAGCTCTTTGATTTAGCAAGAATTACAGAGTGTGTGCCGGCATCTAACTTAAAGGCGGCAATGTCATTGCGGGATTTGTGTGTTGAGAATTTAAGTGAATGGCGACGAGCTAACTCATCGATCACCATCTGGCCGATGTTATGACGGGTGGCAGCGTATTTTTCCCCTGGATTACCCAGGCCAACTACCAACCACGTCATAACAACAAAGCCTAAGGGTTAAGCGTCCTTCTTCTCTGCATCTGCTGCTGGAGCTGCTGCATCAGTTGCAGCTGGTGCTGCTACCTCTTCAGCTGCTGCAGTTGACTTCTCTGACAAGTGAACAACGATCATCTTTGGATCAGACTCGAGTTCAACACCTGCTGGAAGGACAACATCTGCTGCGTACTTTGAAGTACCTGAAGCAAGACCTTGAATATCTAGCTCTAAGAAGCTTGGAATAGATGAAGCATCAACCTTAACTTCAATTGAGTTGTGAACATGCTCAAGAATTCCATCACGATCATGCTCACCAACTGTGTGAACAGGAACTGAAACAACAACCTTCTCACCACGACGAACCAAAACTAGGTCTACGTGCTCAAGAATCTGCTTAAGGAAGTCGCGAACGATTACCTTTGGAAGTGTTAGCTCATTCTTTCCATCGATTGTGATGTCGAGAAGAACGTTTGACTGCTTAAGGGCTACGCCGAGCTCCTTTGCAGGAAGAGTGATGTGTAACGGCTTCTCACCGTGACCATAGATAACTGCAGGAACTAATCCATCGCGACGTGCACGACGTGATGCGCCCTTACCAAATTCAGTGCGAGTGGTTCCGACGATCTTTACTTCTGCCATGAAAAAACTCCTGTCGATTAGATCTGACAGGAGTTAGACACCTTGCCGTCGATAACGGTTCCGAATGAAACCCTCGCCAGAATGGTTGGAGTCTATGAGATTAAGGGGAAAGCTCCAAATCCCCGCTTAGGAGTGACCATCAAAGAGGCTGGTAACCGATCCATCTTCAAAGACCTCGCGGATTGCACGGCCAAGAAGTGGAGCGATTGAAAGCACAGTTAGATTGTCGAACTTTTGATCCTCAGTAATTGGCAAGGTATTAGTAATTACAACCTCTGATGCACGGCTGTTCTTTAAACGATCAACCGCTGGACCGCTAAATACCGCGTGGGTTGCAGCGATGATTACATCTGCAGCACCTGCATCAAACAAAGCATCTACAGCCTTAGTAATAGTGCCTGCGGTATCGATCATGTCATCGATAACTACACATGTTTGCCCAACAACATCACCAACAACACGGCCGGTGATTGATTCATTGGGAATACGTGGATCACGAGTCTTGTGAATGAAGGCGATTGGGCAACCACCCAATAGATCTGACCAACGCTCAGCAACACGTACGCGACCAGAGTCTGGTGAAACGATTGTTAAACGTGTGCGATCTACCTTGCTGCCAACGTAATTAGCAAGCATTGGAAGTGCAAAGAGATGATCTACGGGACCATCAAAGAAACCTTGAATTTGTGAGGTGTGAAGATCAACAGCCATCAAGCGATCTGCACCAGCTGTTTTGAATAGATCTGCCATCAAACGTGCGGTGATTGGCTCGCGACCACGGCTCTTCTTGTCTTGACGTGCGTAACCATAGAAAGGTGTAACAACTGTGATGCGCTTTGCTGACGCGCGCTTCAAAGCATCAACCATGATCAACTGTTCCATGATCTGCTTATTAACCGGGGTTGTATGGCTTTGAATTACGAAGGCATCGCAACCACGAACTGATTCTTCAAAGCGAACAAAGATTTCGCCATTAGCAAAGTCGTATGCAGATGTTGGAGTTAGGGGAATGCCGAGTTCTGTTGCGACCTCTTCAGCTAGCTCAGGAAATCCGCGGCCTGCAAATAGGCGCAATCTCTTTTCAGAAGATAAACGGATCTCGCTCATGTTTTAGCCCTTCTTTTCTGCCGCGATTGCTGACTTGCTGCCCGCGCGCTTACGCAGGACCCAACCTATTACATTTCTCTGCTTTGCTCGGCCAACACCAATCGCGCCTGCCGGAACATCTTCAGTAATTACCGATCCAGCAGCTGTATATGCGCCATCTCCGATAGTTACAGGGGCTACGAGCATTGTGTCGCTACCGATGCGCACCTGATCACCCACTGTTGTGTGGTGCTTTTCAACACCATCGTAATTAACAAAGATTGTTGCAGCGCCAATATTGCTGCCTTCTCCGATAGTTGCATCACCAACATATGACAGATGTGGAACCTTTGAACCCGTTCCAACCGTTGCATTCTTCATCTCAACAAATGCTCCAGCCTTTGTTGCATCACCTAATTGAGTTCCAGCACGCAAATATGTAAATGGACCAACGGTTGCGCCTTCTCCGATAACGGTCTGGGTTGCAATCGATTCCAGGACTGATGCGCCTTCTTTAACGAGGCAATCGGTCAAGGTTGTTCGTGGCCCAATAACAGCGCCAGTTGCCACCTTTGTTGAACCAAAGAGCGCAGTACCTGGGTGAATCGTTACATCATTTGATAATTCCACTGTTGCATCAATCCAGGTTGTTGTTGGGTCAATTATTGTTACGCCTGCACGCATCCACTGATCATTGATGCGATCACGAAGCATCGCTGCACTTTCTGCCAACTGAACCCGGTCATTGACTCCAAGGGTTTCAGTGAAATCATCGATCATGATTGCGGCTACTGATTCGCCAGCAGATTTCAAAATTCCAATTACATCGGTTAGATACAGCTCGCCTTGGGCGTTTGCAGTTGTTAGCTTGCCGATTGAGGCTGCAAGCTTTTCGCCATCAAATGCGTACACACCACTGTTAATTTCAAAGATGAACTTTTCATCATCTGTGGCATCTTTTTCTTCAACGATACGAAGTAGCTCATCGCTGTCATCGCGAATGATTCGGCCATAGCCAGTTGGCTCTGGGTGTTCTGCTGTTAAAACCGATGCTGCAAAGTTGCCTGCCGCATGTGCTTTCACAAACTGTGCCAATGAATCACCGGTAAGCATCGGCGTATCGCCGGCCAAAATTAAGACTGTTCCACGTGGCGCATTACCTGCGAGCGCTAACTGGGTTGCATGGCCTGTGCCATTGCGTTGTTCCTGAACAACTGTTGTTGCAGAAGGTGCGATCTGTGAAATGTGCGCTTCAACCGCTTCACGTCCAGAACCGACAACGATGCGAACCTCTGCGGGATTTAGATCTGAAACCGCGTGCAGTACATGTCCAAGTAGAGAACGGCCTGCGACGCTGTGAAGAACCTTAGGAGTTGCCGACTTCATACGTGTGCCTTCACCAGCAGCGAGGAGGATCACGGTTTGTACGGTCACGAGTGAAGTCTAATGGTCGCTCCGCCTTTTACTTCGGCTTCGCTTGTCGCTCCGCCACCAGGTATCGATCCTGGACCCTGGGCTTCAAAGGCCCATGTGCTAGCCACTACACAATGGCGGAACGCATATTCTCCCTCATAAATGGTGGTGCTGACGACCATCGCCCAGCAAATGGCGATCAATTGCGAGGAATTACGAGATTACCTTCGCTCCCGCCACAGGCCCATACGCACGTGCAACGCTGCCAACTACCCCGCTTGAGGTTAAAGCAACCGCTAAATCAAGCCCTGCCTCTTCATCTGAGACTAAAAATGCAACTGTTGGACCTGATCCTGAAACTATCGCTCCAAGAGCTCCGTACTCCTGACCTACATCTAAAACTAATTTCAGTGCAGGACGCAATGAACATGCAGCTGCCTGCAAATCATTGACCAAGGAAGCTCCTACTGCAGGGGCATCTGCTGCAAGCAATGCCTGCATCAAACCTTCATGTGTTTGTGGCTCCACAATTTCAAGCTCTGCACGTAAGCGATCACATTCGGCATAAACAGCTGGAGTTGATAAACCAACTGTCGATAATGCAAGTACCCAGTAATAAGTGCCACGAGAAAGTGCTGCTGTTAATTGATCTCCGTGTCCGCGACCAATTGCTGTTCCACCGCTGAGCATAAATGGAACATCGCTTCCCAATTGCGCCGCGATCTCAACCATCTCTTCGCGGGTCATTCCTAATGAATATAAGTAATCAATACCGACGATTGTTGCAGCTGCATCTGCGCTGCCTCCGGCCATACCACCAGCAACCGGAATCGATTTCTTGATTTCAATGTGCGCATCAACACTTAAGTCATACTCCTTTGATATCAATGCAACAGCTTTTGCAGCCAAGTTATTTGCATCAGCTGGAACACCATGTGTTTGATCTCCGGAAACCGTGATCGTTAATCCAGCACCGGGTTCAGCTAATTTAATTGTTACATCATCAAAGATTGAGATCGCCTGAAATACTGAAACTAAGTTGTGATACCCATCAGACTCTTTTGGACCAACAGAAAGCTGAAGGTTGACCTTTGCAGGTACGCGCACGGTCACACTCTTTACAGGCATGCGGTGACCCTATAACTGCTATTAGAAAATGTCAGGTGCAACGGCTGCGATCTGACAAAAAGATTTCACTTCAAGGGCTTCGCCTCGCAATGTTGGATCAATGCCAGCTTTTATCAAGATTTCTTCCGCCGCAGATGATGAGCCATACAGGCTAGAAAGGGCTGATCTGAGCATCTTTCTGCGCTGGGCAAAGGCTGCATCGATGATTGTGAAAACCTTTTCCCGCATCTCTTCGCTACCTGCGGTTTCGCGACGGGTAAAGCCAACTAACTTTGAATCAACATTAGGTGCTGGCCAAAAGATAGAACGTGAAACCGTTCCAACATTTTTAACATCGGCCCACCATGCAGCCTTCACGCTTGGAATTCCATACTCTTTGCCGCCAGGTTTAGCAGCAAGACGGTCGGCAACTTCGGCCTGAACCATAACTACGCCGCTTCGAATACTTGGGAAAATCTCTAATAGGTGAAGTAGTACCGGAACTGAAACGTTGTATGGCAGATTTGCAACCAGCACAGTTGGAGCAACCGGCAGATCGCGCAGCGCTAACGCATCCTTATTGATAACCGTCAGATTTTCTGGGTGTTCGAAGTGATCGGCAACTGTAATCGGTAGCTGCTGTGCAAGTCGTGGATCGATTTCAACGGCAATCACAGATTGTGCAGCCTCCAACATGGCAAGGGTTAATGAGCCAAGTCCTGGACCGATTTCAAGTGCAACATCAGCTTTTGTAACACCAGCTGTTTTAACAATCTTGGTGCAGACATTTGAATCAATAACAAAGTTCTGTCCTAAAGATTTTGAAGGCTTCAGATCTAGCTGTGCGGCAAGTTCGCGGATCTGAGCCGCACCTAGCAAGGTCATGGTGCGAAGGATCCAAAGATTCGTTCAGCGTTAACACTGAGTGCGGTGGCAAGTTCGGCAAGGTCTTGATCTCGCTCTACCGCCATCGCTCGGACAATATTTGCAATCTGTGCTGGAGTATTTCCGGCGCCGCGATGAGGCGATGGCGCTAAGAAAGGTGAGTCAGTTTCTACTAATAATTGATCAAGGGGCACAAGCTTTACCGCTTCACGAAGTTCGGGTGCATTTTTAAAGGTCAATGTGCCGGCAAAGGACAGGATGTAGCCGCGCTCGATACACAACTTAGCCATCGCTACATCTCCGGAAAAGCAATGAAAGACAGTCTTTTCTGGGGCACCAACTTCAAGCAAAACAGATAAGACATCTTCATGGGAATCACGATCATGAATAACTAACGCCTTGTTTGTCTTTTTTGCTAATTCAATGTGCCACTTAAAAGAATCCTGCTGGCGCTTTCGTAATTCAGGAGGAGTTCTAAAGTAATCAAGCCCTGTTTCGCCAATTGCACGAACCCGTGGGTGTTGGGCTAACTCTTCGATGATCTTTAAATCTGTATCTAGATCTGCAACAACCGGTGCTTCATTAGGGTGCAATGCAACCGCTGCCAGTACTGATGTGTTCCATTTTTCTGCAGCTTGAACACACCATTTAGATTGTTCTGCTGAGTAACCAACTTGAACAATGCGATCAACATTTACAGATTTTGCTTCGGCAATTACATCTGCAACCTCTTGTGAATCAAAGGCGGCATCGGTAACGATCTCCATGTGAGCATGTGCATCAACTGTTGGAACCGGTAGCGGTTCTGGCAACGGTGCGCGAGGACGATCGATATCGCGGTTGTGGCGATCAGCCATTGGTGTTTAGGCGGGGGTTTCTAGTCGTGGGAATAAGACCGGAGTCTTTGTAACTGTTGCACCTTGTGGAAGTTGTCCCCACGTTGCCACATCACTAATTTTCTGATCGCTCAAATCTCCGAGTACCGCTTGTGCACCAAGACTCTGCCACAAAATTTCACATGTCTGTGGCATTACTGGATGTAGCAAAACAGCCAGTGCGCGCAGTGATTCAGCGGTGTTGTACAAAACCTCTTCAAGGACCGCTTGGTTAGCTGGATCTTTTGCAAGTATCCAAGGCTCTTTAATAGTCACATAACCATTTACTTGCTTGCAGAAATCCATAATCGCCATGATTCCGCCCTGAAAATCCAGTGCGCACATCGCGGCATCTGCCTTTACAACAGTTTCCTTGAGCGCTGCTTCTAACCCAGCATCATGGCTAACCGCCGGAAGTGAGCCACCACAGTACTTTTCAACCATTGCTGCGCTGCGAGATGCCAGGTTTCCAAAGTCATTTGCTAGCTCTGATGTGTATCTAGCGCTCATGTCTTCCCATGAGAATGATCCATCGGTACCAAATGGAATCGCACGTAAGAAGTAATAACGGAATGCATCTATTCCAAAGTGATCGGTGATGTCCTTAGGAGCAATGCCAGTTAACTTACTCTTACTCATCTTTTCTCCGCCGACTAGTAACCAGCCATGAGCAAAAACCTTCTTCGGAACAGCAAGACCTGCAGCCATCAACATCGCTGGCCAAATAACTGCATGGAAACGCAAAATATCTTTTCCGACTAGGTGAACATCGGCTGGCCAGGTTTGCGCAAACTTCTTGCCACCTTCAGAATCCGGTGCATCTGTTAAGCCAACGGCGGTTGCGTAATTTAGTAGCGCATCAAACCAGACATACACAACTTGATCGGTATCCCAAGGAACAGGAATTCCCCAATCAAATGTTGAACGCGAGATAGAAAGATCTGAAACGCCACCCTCTAAAAATGAGACAACCTCATTGCGCGCACTTTCAGGTTGGCAGGCATCTGGATTGTTTTTGTAATGAGCAAGCAATGGCTCAACAAATGCAGATAACTTAAAAAACCAGTTGTTTTCATTAACGAGTTCAATTGGCTTGCTATGGATCGGGCAACACTTCGCTCCATCGATCTCAATAAGATCACCTGGAAGTTTGAACTCTTCGCATCCAACGCAGTAGGGGCCTTCGTACTTACCTGCGTAAATATGTCCTGAATCTTTGAGTGATTGTAAAAACTTTTGCACACGTTCGGTGTGACGTTTTTCAGTAGTGCGAATGAAATCATCATTGGCAATATTGAGATGCTCCCAATTTGGCTTCCAAGCATCTTGAACTAGCTTGTCGACCCAGGCTTGAGGTGCAACATTGTTTGCCTCTGCGGTTCGCATCACCTTTTGGCCATGCTCATCAGTTCCAGTTAAGAACCAGACCGACTCCCCTTTTTGACGATGCCAACGGGTCAACACATCTCCGGCAACGGTTGTGTAGGCATGCCCAATGTGTGGGGCATCGTTGACGTAATAGATCGGCGTCGTTAAGTAGAAAGACTTAGTCACTGGCTCATCTTATTCGCATCGACGACCGCGGCATAAACGAGGCGCTTTGCGATGCCAAATTCATCAGCAACCGTTGCAATAGCGCCCTTTCTATCCATTCCAGCACTCTCAAACTCACGAACTCGAGCGACCATATCTGCAGCGGTCAAAGAGGCCGAGTCAGTTACGGCGCCAGCGATAACTAATGTGATTTCACCTAGGACTTCATTATTTGTTGCCCAGGCTGACAGCTCTTTCAAATTTCCGCGGATTGTTTCTTCATACCGTTTAGTCATTTCACGACAAATTGCAGCTTGTCGATCTGGACCAAAGACATTGACGCAATCAAGTAATGAATCTACAAGACGGTGTGGTGCTTCAAAGAAAACCATTGTTCGTTCCTCAAAGCGAAGTTTTTCAAATGTAGCAAGACGTGCGCCTGCAGTTCGAGGAGGAAATCCCTCAAATGAGAAACGATCAGTTGGTAATCCAGATAATGCCACCGCCATCGTTACTGCACTGGGTCCTGGAATTACTGAAACCTCAATACCTTCTGCAATTGCATCTCGCATCAGACGAAAACCTGGGTCGCTAATCGTTGGCATTCCTGCATCTGAAACCACTAAAACATGTGCACCGCTCTTGAGTTCAGCCAAGAGTTCCCGAGTTCGATCCTCTTCATTGCCTTCGAAGAAGGACAGGACTCGAGCTGTAAAGGTGACTTCGATGTCGGCACACAATCTATGAAAACGTCGTGAATCTTCAGCGGCGATGATCGATGCGTTTTCAATTGCACTCTTCAGGCGGGTGCTTGCATCTGCAGGGTTACCCAATGGAGTTGCGGCCAAGATGAGCGTCATGGCGTAATCCTCTCAGTAATTTAGAGTAAACGCGCATACTCTTCTCCTATGCCCGCAGCTATCGCACCATTACTTATTGCATTGGCCTCATTTGTACTGCGGCTTGTAAATCTTGGTTCAACCAAGGGGTACATCTTTGATGAGGTGTATTACGTGGATGGTGCCCGCGATTTATTGAAATATGGGGTGGAGGTAACTGGAAGCAACCCTGAATTCATTGTCCATCCACCAGTTGGAAAGTGGCTGATTGCGGCAGGTATTGCCATCTTTGGAGATAACGAATTTGGCTGGCGTTTTGCAACTGCGCTCATTGGAACGATTCTGATTCTGGTTTTTGCTCGCTTAGTACATGTTCTTTTCTACTCACCACTTCTTACCGGACTTGGCGCAGCACTTATGGCGTTGGATGGCCTACTGCTTGTGCATTCACGAACTGCGCTGCTGGATCTTTTTTTAACTTTCTTTGTTCTGCTCGGAGTACTGCTCTGGCATCGAGATAGGCATTGGTGGGCAGCTCTTGCATTTGGTTTAGCACTCGGCTGTAAATGGAGCGCAATCTATTTTATTGCGGTAATCGCTCTGGTCTCGCTGTATCGAATCCTGGTCAACATGGATATTCGCGATTCATTGAAATTAGTCTCAAAGAAGTTTGCTCAATACGGATTGCTGTCGATTTTTGTTTATCTCATGACATGGACCGGTTGGTTTATTTCTAATCGCGGATGGAATCGACAATCGTCAACCAATCCACTTATCGCTTGGTTGAATTATCACCAAGAGATGCTCAACTTTCATACCGGTTTAACAGAGACTCATCCATACCAAGCAAACCCTTGGAGCTGGCTTGTCATGGGAAGACCAACCTCATTTTTCTATGACTCTCCACAAGATTGTGGAGCAAAAAACTGTGCTCGTGAAGTTTTAGCACTAGGAACACCAATCTTGTGGTGGATCGGAACAGTTGCAATCGCAGTCGTGATTGGTTTTTGGATTAAATCTTTACTCAATCGCACCATTGATTCAGCTGCTCTGATCGTTGCAATAGGTGTTATCGCCGGATATCTGCCTTGGTTTGCCATGCAAGAGCGCACCATGTTTTCCTTTTACGCAATAGTTATTGAGCCTTTTATGGTGCTAGCCATTGTTTACTGTGCAAAGTTATTGCTAGATAGTGGGCTCAGGCCTGCGGTTTCCCAATCAATTGTGGGCGGCTTATTAGCTCTGGTACTGCTGTGCTTTATCTATTTTGTGCCTTTATATACCGGTCAGACCATCACATACGATGAATGGAAGATGCGTATGTGGTTTGACTCGTGGATCTAATTATTCGTTAGCAGCGCGGGCTTGGTTAAGACGCTCCACCGCTTCATCTGCCAACTGCTGATCAAAGATTTCATCACGTGATGGTGATGCTGCAGCTAAGGCTTCAC
Source organism: Actinomycetota bacterium (assembly GCA_039805445.1). GTDB lineage: Bacteria > Actinomycetota > Actinomycetes > Nanopelagicales > Nanopelagicaceae > Planktophila. Next base: position 29,877 of record JBDLUF010000001.1, read on the forward strand.
GCTCAAGACGCTCTTGCTCTTCGCTCCATTGTCCAGGAATAGTTAGATCAATTACGCGCTTTGGAACCACGGCTTTCGGAGCATTCACATAAGTAGGCACCGGAACTTCAGTTGGCTCCCAAGCGTTGCGAACGGCAGCTGTGCCTTGAGGCAAAATAACTACACCCTTAAGTTCACGCTCTGACAAAGGAATCCAATGTTCAGTACTTGGCTTAGGTTGAATTACTTCTGCAAGATTTGTATTTGATACTCCAGAATTTTGGCGGCTGAGTTGTTGAACACGACGCTTTTGTAGTTGTTCACCAATCACATGTCGACGAACACTGGCGATATAAATCAATAATCCAGATGCAGGTACGAGTGCGTAAATAAATGGCATTGTGTTCATAGCTCCACCTATAACTGTTGTGACTAGCGAGAATGCAATAAGAAGAAATGTAATTCTGCGACGAAGAAGTACCTGACGGTTTTTTGCTTCTTGATCTAAATCGATATGAATCGCTCCACCATTACTAGATGAATGTGGTGATTGATTGGCAACAACTCGAAGTGCGCCCTTAAAACGTTCTACAGATTTTCCGGAGAATTCATTACGGTCATGGATCCAGCGGGGTGCGAAATATGCGACCCACATTCCAATGATCGCAATATAAATAAGTCCCGAAGTCATGATGGATAAATCTAAAGGAAAGGGTGATGTTTTCTGGGGATTTAGGCGCTACTTAATCGCAGAATTTTCCTTAACAAAAGTGATGTGATCCCGCCAATGGCCATCGATATGCAGATATCGGTGACGTTCTCCTTCAAAGATGTAACCAGCTTTTTCAGCAACTCTGCGGGAAGAAGCGTTTTCGGGACGCAGATTGATCTCGAGGCGATGGAGCTTTAACTCCTGAAAGGCGTACTGCGTAAGGATTTCAACGGCTTGAGTTGTGTATCCACGGTTAGCAAAGTTGCGATCGATCCAATATCCAATGTGGCCACCACGCATAGCGCCATACATAACCCCGCCCAAGGTAATTTGGCCGATCAGTTGAGTGTTGTGCCAGATTGCAAATGAAAGAGAGCGGCCATGTCGTGCCTCGTAGTTCAAGATCTTTACCATCTCGAAAAATGATGGGAGCTCCTTATAACTGTCATCGCTCGTTAGAGGAATTGTTGCCTCCCATGGAGAAAGCCAATCGCGATTTTCTGCTCGAACTCGATTCCATTGAGCTCTATCCCTGAATCTCAAAGGTCGAAGGGAAATATCCTGACCTTTAATTTCGATGGGCCACGAGTTTTTCATGAACTTAGATGTAGCGACGCTCTAGAACTACTACCGTGACCTGATCGCCTGTTTTTAGCGAGGTATCACTTTCAGAAACTGCGATAAATGCATTGGCATCTGAAAGCGTGGATTGCTCATCTTGATTGTCCAAGGGAACAACCGATTTTCCATCTTCAGCTAAAACTGCGCGAATGTAGGAGCGAACACCAGGTGCTGACTCAATTGGCTTTTCTAGTGCAGCTTTAACAGATGGTCGATGAATCGTTGCAGCACCAAGCATCGTACGGATCATGGGACGAACAAAGAGTTCAAAAGATATGTACGAGGCGATTGGATCTCCTGGAAGTGTCACTACCGGAGTTTTGTCAGGTCCGATGGTTCCAAAGTTATGGCGTCCACTTGCTTCGATCGCCATATCAACAGTTGTTATCTCACCTAAACCGGACAAGGTGCGGGTGATTAAATCAAAAGAGTCATCATGGCGTTCGCCGCTAATAATTATTAAATCAGCACGAACTAACTGATCTTCGATTACCTTCTGAAGTTGTTCTTCATTATCCGGAATCGAGTGAACACGATAGGCAACTGCGCCAACCTCGCGTACCGCTGTTGTTAATAGCCAGGAATTAGTTTCATACTCATCACTAGCGTTCTTAAGAGGCTGACCTGGTTCCACTAAATCTGGTCCTGCAGATAAAACAACAACTCGTGGGTGAGGACGGGTTGGCAGGTGATCGCGGCCAATTGAAGCTGCTAACCCAATTTGAGTGGAACGGATCCGCACACCTTCGCGTAGAACTAAGCGATCTCCTGCATAAATATCTGCTGCAAGGGTCGCACCATGAGCATCCAGTAATGGCATCTCAAAGGATTCAAGTGGTTTGCAGATGGCAAGTAATGAGGTGAGAAACTCATCTACCCGAGTGTGTTCTGACATAATCGAACCCTACTTGTTGAACAGTTTGATCTTTGGGATTTCACGGGAGATTTAAATGACAGATCAAAAAGCCAGTTTGCGGGATCGTGCCCGCCGCGAACGTTCTCAGAAGTTCATGCCTTCTAATTTCAATGTCATATTAAAAGCTCCTGAAATTGAGTCCGCAACAACGATCGCTTCTTATCTGTCCTATGAACTTGAACCAAGTACAGTCGAGATCAATGAGGCCTTTTTAAAGCAAGGCAAGATCCTGCTGCTTCCTCGAATCAAAGGTGATCAATTGGAATGGGTTCGATGGGATGGAGATCCAGCAAACCTTGTTATGAAGAAAAAGATTTCAGAGCCAGTTGGTCCAGCTGTCTCAGATGTATCTCAGATCCAAGCTGTGATTGTCCCGGCGTTAAAGATGGATCAAGCTGGATTTAGATTAGGTCAAGGCGGTGGGTATTACGACCGCGCACTTGTGCATTTATCTGCTTGGAAAATTGGATTGGTTTATGCAGGCGAATTAACTAGCGAGATGCTTCCACACGAAGCACATGATGTTCCGCTTGATGCTGCAGCTACTCCATCAATTGTTGTTCGATTTAATCGCTAGTAATTAGCTGTTAGGAAGATTGCGCGCCATAACGATTCGTTGAATCTGATTGGTGCCTTCATAAATCTGAGTCAATTTTGTATCGCGCATCATTCGTTCAACTGGATAATCTGTGACATATCCATAGCCACCTAGAACCTGAATCGCATCCTGGGTTACTTTCATAGCCATATCGCTTGCAAAACACTTGCTTGCAGCAGAGAAGAAGCGAAGATCACGTTCGCCATTTTCACTCTTAATAGCCGCTGAATAAGTCAGTAAACGAGCAGCTTCAATATTCATCGCCATGTCGGCAAGCATGAATTGAACCGCTTGGAAATCAAAGATTGGCTTTCCAAATTGATGACGCTCATGTGCGTACTTAGTGGCAACATCTAACGCGCCTTGTGCAAGACCTAAAGCCTGTGCAGCAATTGTGATGCGAGTGTGGTCCAAAGTATTCATCGCTAAAGCAAAACCTTGACCAACTTCGCTGATTCGACGGTCATCACTTAATTGAACATTGTCGAAGTACACCTCGCGGGTTGGTGAACCGCGCATACCCATCTTCTTTTCTGGAGCGCCAAAGGAAACTCCTGGATCAGATTTTTCAACAACAAATGCGGTTATTCCCTTTGAGCCCAGTGATGGGTCACTTTGGGCAATTACTGAGTAAAACTCTGATTCGCCTGCATTTGTAATCCACTTTTTACTTCCATTAAGAACCCAACCATCGCCAGAACGTTCAACCTTTGTACGTAGCGCAGATGCATCTGAGCCCGCCTCAGATTCAGAGAGACAGTATGAAAAACCTTCGCCTTTAACTAACCGTGGAAGCCAACGCTTCTTCTGCTCATTATTTCCACCTAAAATTAATGGTACTGAGCCGAGTTTGTTGACCGCAGGAATCAATGATGATGAACCGCACACACGAGCAACTTCTTCGATAATCAAAACAGCAGCAAGAGCATCGGCACCATCTCCGCCAAACTCAGTTGGAACATGGGCTGCATACAATCCATTTTTCACTAACGCATTTTTTGCCTCAACAGGAAAACGGTGTTCCTCATCTACTGCTTGTGCAAAAGGTGCAATCTCTTTTTCGGCAAGCGCGCGAACGCTAGTACGCAGCTCTTTGTACTCTGCAGGAAGATCAAATAAGTTGTCCATTAGGGTTCATTCCTATCGCGCTTTGATAGCTCTTGTAAATACTGATTGTAGTTAGCTAGATCATCTGGCTGACCCATAGCCGCTTGGCGAGCGGTATTGCGATCAATCCTCTTTGCCTCGCGAGAATCATCTCGCATCCAGTTGATAAATGTCGCAACCAATGCGATCAGGATAGGGATCTCTCCCATTGCCCAACCAATTGATCCACCAAGTTTTTGATCAGCAAGAGGATCACCCAACCATGGAGTTTGAAGTGAGGTGTAAAAACCTTGATCAATCAGAGTTGTTGTAGACATAAGTGCAACTGAGAAGAAGGCGTGAATGCTCATTGCTGCAAACAAAATAACTATTTGAACTAGGTGGTGAACTCTGCGTGGATTTGGATCTACACCAATAATGATGAAGAAAAATAGAAAGCCAGCGGCTAAGAAGTGAAGGCTCATAAATAGGTGGCCCGTGTGGCTTTGCATTAACACTGCGAAGAGATCGGTGAAGTAAAGGGCAAAGAGCGAGCCATCAAAAATTGCTAAGGCCACGATTGGATTTGTGTAAAGCACGCCGATCTTTGAATGAAGTGCAGCAAGTAAAGATCCACGGACTCCGCGTTCTCCGGGGTTTCTACCTTGAGGCAAGGTTCGTAATGCAAGTGTCATTGGTGCACCAAGGACTAAACCAATAGGTGCAACCATGCCAAGAACCATATGAGAAATCATGTGATACGAAAATGAGAATTGTGCATACAGACCGAGACCACCGCTAGTTGCAAAATCGATCGCTGTAACACCTAATGCAAATGCAACTGTTCGCCCTACTGGCCACTTGTCGCCGCGTTTTGTTAGAACTACGACACCTTTAACGTATAACGCAACCATTAACGTCAAGATTCCAATCATTAGTGCATTGGGCTCGTAGCTAAACAAGATTCGTGACAGCGTTGGTGGTGGTGGAGTTTCGACGCCAACAATTGAAAGCGCTGGACTAAATTCACCAGAACCTGGTCGATCTGGTGATGCACTAGTCGACAACCAAGTGCCCATCAGAACAGTAACCACCATGATCAAGGCTTCGACTGACAACAACTTTGCAAAGCCAACCCAATTTATTGAATCCTTTTTAGAAAGTGTTTTGCGGTGGAGATAACCAATAAAGACCAAAACAATGGTTGCAACAATTTTGCCCAGGACAATAAACGCGTAAGCAGAGCTCCATGCATCTACAAAGTTCAAACGTGCCCACGCATTTACCGCACCACTTATAACTACCGCTATTGCTGACCACAAGGCGAGCTGACTAAATCGTGGCACCGCTACTGGTCGATCATTGGCGGAAAGGAAAGCTAAAGCGATTACTCCACCAACCCACAGCGAGAGCGCAATAACGTGAATTACGAGTGAACCAATTATAAGTGAGTGAGATCCGCTGGATGCAGAGTGGCTCTCAAATACCGGTGCGACTAATCCTGCGATTGAGAGAGCAAGCAAAATAATTAGCGATTCAACCCTCTTTGTTACAGAGGAGGAGATCAATACAACCGTTGCCATCAGCGCTTGAATCGCAAGGTACTTTCCAAGAGATATTTGAGTTAGAAATGAACGAATGACGGTTAGATCAAGGGCATCAGAAAAAGTTGTCCCTAGGATTTGTGCCAATGTAAATATGATGGTTCCAAATGCACCGATGACCCAGATGAAAGCGCTAATTCTAAGAAATCCTCTGAGTTTTTCACCAGATGTCGTAAGAAAACCCTCTTTATTAACAAGCAGAAAAGCCATCGCCAATAACGCACCAACGACTGAGAAACCACCCAATAAATTGAGAAACTTAAAAGTGGTTGTTAAGAGATTCATCGGTTGTTAAATAATTTGCGTGCATACAGTGACAATCCAATGGTTACGCCAACTGCTAGAACTAGAAGAAGAATGACAAAAACATTAGTTCCCCAACTACTGCTTGCTGGAGTTTGTGACTCCGTTGGCTGTGGAGTTGGATTCTCGGGAGCAATAGTGCTGGGTGCTTGGTACTTAAATCGATAGCTACCTTCCAGTGGTGCATCTGCTTCTGAAAATAAAATATAAGAAACTGTATAGAAACCTGATTCAGTAAGTGGTCTTAAACCAACTGTTGCGCTGACATCGTTGACCATGATGGTTCCATCATCTACACGAACCCCGTTGGGATCTGTAACTGAAATTTCATTGGCATCTGCAAGCAGTGGAAGCTGTCCTGTAACTGTGACACTCGTAGGTGAAACTGACAATGTTGAGCCGCTAATCGGTGATGTGCTGACAAGCGAGTTTGCCAAGGTCGCAGTTGTTCCTAATAAAGTTAATAGAAGTACTAAAGCGCTACGGGCTGCGAACTTCCTCACATCTGCCTTTCGAGAGGCGCCAGGAAAGCGCCTCAATTCGCGCCAATCTTCTCACCTCTTTAGACTAAGTACATAGCCAAAACTGGATTTTGTGCCAGCGGGATTATTAGCCAGAAGAGGAGTCGTGATGCCTACCTATCAATACGCATGTACCGCATGCGACCATCAATTTGAAGCGATTCAATCCTTCTCAGATGACTCTCTGACAATTTGTCCAGAATGCAAAGGTGAAATCCGTAAGGTGTACACCGCTGTTGGAGTTGTATTCAAAGGTTCAGGATTTTATAAAACAGATTCAGCTAAGAGCACGCCGGCGGCAGCGCCAGCGCCTGCACCTAAGGCTGATTAACCCTCGTGATGTGGTGGACGATCTGACTGTAACTCTTCTTCGCGCTTAGCTTGTTCGGAGGCAGCATCCAGATCAATTTCATCAGATGTTACCTTCGGGAAGAGATCGCTCATGGAGTTAATTCTACTACCGCTAGAAAAATTTAAATACAAAGAAAAGAGATAAAGATGTTTGAGAAGCTCGGTCATCTGATCGTTAAGCGTCGCAAGAGCGCGGTAATTCTCTTTATCGTCGGAATTCTGGTCGCTGGCGTAGTTGGTTCGACCGTTTTCACTCGTCTTGATTCAGGTGGGTACAGCGATCCAAACAGTGATTCATACAAGGTTTATAAGTACCTGACTGAGGATTTAAAACTATCTGATCCTGCAGTTGTGATAATTGTTGATTCAGGCGCAACTGATGTAACAGATCCTGCTATCGCACAAAAAGGAATTGCATTAGAAAAGAAGATTGCTCAGGAAGAAGGAGTAACAAAGACAATTTCTTATTGGACTAGTGGCGGCGAAGCAACGATGAAATCCAGCGATGGAAAAGCTGCATATATCCTTGTCTATGGCGATGGAGAAGCATTTACTCCCGAAAGCCAAGAGCTCGGTAAGCAAATGCAAAAGAACTACGATGGGCCATACGATGGCTTAACTTTGTACGCAGGCGGTGTCGGAGTTGTTGGTCATGCAATCACTGAAAAGATCTCGGAAGATTTAAAGATCGCTGAACTTATCTCTATCCCGTTGACCTTTATTTTGCTCGTTCTTGTCTTTGGTGCCCTTGCCGCTTCAGCTATGCCATTGATTGTGGGAGTTGCTGCAATTCTAGGTGCCTTCTTTGTTCTCTACCTCTTTACCTTGTTTACTACCGTCAGTATTTATGCCCTTAACTTAACTACAGGTATGGGACTTGGCTTAGGTATCGATTACGCACTGTTAATTGTTAATAGATTCCGCGAAGAGCTACATCGCGGCAAGAACGTTGAAGATTCCATTGTTGCAACGATGGCAAGTGCTGGAAAAACCGTCTTCTACTCAGGTATGACCGTTCTAGTGACCTTGTACTCATTAACCTTTTTCCCGCTGCCATTCTTAAAGTCATTTGGTTACGCCGGAGTTTCAGTTGTTGCACTTGCTGTCATCGGTGCGCTCTTTGGTTTGCCTCCAATTCTGGCGCTGCTTGGAGATCGCATTGATAAGGGGGTTGTTCGTAAATCTGCAATTACTCCAAAGGAAGATGGTCGTTGGGCACAGACTGCACGTTTAGTTATGAAGCGTCCTGTTTCTGCCGTTGTCTTATCTCTTGTAATTCTTGGAATCATGGCAGCGCCAATTACAAATATTAAGTTTTCACAAGGTGATTCACGTATGTTGCCTGCAGATAACAAAGCTGCTGTAGCAACAGCGCTTCAGGACGAGAGATTTCCTGGGCAAACAGGAAATCCAATCGAAATCATTATTAAAGATGGTTCAAACAAGATTGATGAAATTAACACCTATGCCGCAAAAATTGGGCAGTTGGATGGAATTGTTGGCGTAGTTCCACCTGTAACAATTGGCAAAGATGTACGCGTTGTTGCATACCAAGAGATGTTGCCACGTACCCCTGAATCACAAGAATTAATTCACAATGTTCGAAGCGTTGATTCCCCTGTTGGAACCTTGGTGGGTGGAGTTGCCGCTGATTACACAGATTCTCAAGATGGCATCGCTCGAACATTGCCGTGGGCACTTGGTTGGATTGTGCTGAGCGTTCTGGTTTTGATCTTTATCTTTACAGGTTCAATCATCTTGCCAATTAAGGCGGTTATTCTGAACTTCTTATCCCTTGGTGCAACTATGGGTGCATTAACGTGGGTTTTCATTGATGGAAACCTGCAATGGCTGGTTGGCTCATTTACCGTCACCGGAACCCTTGATACCTCAATTGTCATCCTGATTGCAGTTGTCGTATTTGGGCTTTCAATGGATTATGAACTCTTCTTGCTTTCACGAATCCGGGAAGAACACCTTGCGGGTAAATCCAATGTTGAATCTGTAGCGGTTGGCCTACAACGTTCTGCACGCATCATCACAGCTGCTGCAGTCTTACTTGCTGTGGTCTTTGCTGCCTTCGTAACTAGCGGTGTCACATCCATTAAAACAATGGGCTTTGGTGTTGCACTCGCCGTACTTCTGGATGCAACTATTGTTCGAGGCCTTTTGGTCCCGGCGTTGATGCGATTATTTGGCGAAAATAACTGGTGGGCACCTCAGTGGATGAAGCGATTTACGCTGCACCACTAATTTCCCGTACCCTAAGACCATGGATCTAATCGCTTCCCTGCAATGTGCAGATCAGCCTGGCATCGTTCATGCGATGACTTCGGCGGTTCTTGGCTGTGGTGGAAACATTATTGAGAACCAACAGTTCACAGATCCGACCACTAACCAATTTGTTATGCGCACCCGCTTTGAAACTTCACAGGGAATTGATGGCGCGCACAAGAGTTTGAATGAAGGTTTGTCAAAGTTCAATCCCACTCTTCATATTCGACCAACTGCTCAAAAGCCACGAGCACTTGTTATGGTTACAAAGGAAAGTCACTGCTTACGTGATCTTTTGTACTTAGAAGAGCTTGGCGAACTTAACATCGAAATCCCATTGGTAATTTCAAATCGCGAGGAGCTTCGTTCATTAGTTGAATCCCATGGTGTTAAGTTCCTGTACCTGCCTGTGTCATCTGATAACAAGGCGGCACAAGAAGCTGAAATTTTAAAGAAAATTGAAGAACTAAAGATTGATTTTGTTGTACTTGCTCGATACATGCAAATACTTTCTGCCGATTTCTGCAACACAATGCCCGGCAAGATCATTAACATCCATCACTCATTCTTACCTGGCTTTAAAGGTGCAAAGCCTTATCACCAGGCACATGAGCGTGGAGTAAAGATTATTGGAGCATCTGCTCACTTTGTCACAAGAGATTTAGATGAAGGTCCAATCATTGAACAGGATGTTGCCCATGTAACCCACAACGCTTCTGCGGAAGAGTTGATTGCTATTGGTCGTGACATTGAACGCAGAGTCTTAGCAAAAGCAGTTAAGTTGTATGCAGATGACAAGATTTTCATTGTCGGTAAGCGAACAGTAGTTTTCTCTTAAAACTTTGAAATAAGTGATAATCGAGTGTCCCCGGCGGGAGTTGAACCTGCGACCTACCGCTTAGGAGGCGGTTGCTCTATCCACTGAGCTACGGGGACCAATCACTGTTAATTACTTCATAACACGGCCCAATCTTGTCATGAAAAAGATGAAGCCTTGTCATGAATAAAGTGTGCGGGTAGAATGCCTAATCTAACGAAAAGGAAGTTATTCCCTCATGAGAGGCCAACAATGAAGGCGCTAGTTATAGGCGCGGGCGGAGTTGGCAGAGCTATTGTCAATATCGCATCACGTAAACCATTTATTTCTGAGATGGTTGTCGCTGAT
>JBDLUF010000002.1:0-28664 GCA_039805445.1 Actinomycetota bacterium
GGGTTGAAGTTCCCTTTGAAACAACTATTGGTGGGGTGCTTATTCGAGGCCGAATCGACGCTATTTACAGTGATGGAGATGGCTTCCAGGTGGTGGATTGGAAGACCGGTTCGAAGCAGTTAGGTAAGTCGGCTCAGGTTCAGTTAGCGATGTACCGCTTAGCGTGGGCCAAGTTATCTGGCTGCGATATCTCAAAGATCTCCGCGGCATTCCACTACGTTCCAACGGGAGTAACCGATTCACCATCTGATCTACTGGATGAAGCTGCCTTAATTGCGCTGATTACCTCTGTTGAGGACAAGTAATAAATAACCTTCAGAGAATATGCACTCTCACTGGTAAGTGATCGCTCACTCCAGTATTTATTGTCGGAAGTGCCTCGTACTGATCTGGCTTGAGCGAATTACTGAGAATGTAATCAAATTGCACCTTGCCGCCCCAAGAAGGATATGAGTTCTGCTCAACAAGTGAATTCCATTGAGATGCAACTGCAGGCAAGCCCTTTGGTAGATTCATATCTCCAATAATCAAAACCTGGGTTCCATACTGTGCAGACAAAGTGGCCGCCCACTTTTTAATCTTTCGTAACTGTCGATAATTTACAAAGGGAACAAATGACAGGTGGGTATTAATCACTGTCCAGCCATTATCTAAGGTTGCAGCCATAGCAACGCGAGGTTCATCTGCAACATAGATTAGGCGAACCGATTGCTTGCCCTTTTTGTTTGCAGCAGGGATAACCAAAGGCATTCCAACAACAGAGTTTCCTAACTCCAAGCGGTCCCAGTGCACAACAGGAATCTTTGAAACTATTCCAATTCCGTAATTGCCATCCACATTTGATTCGCGATTGTTTGCACAATTTTCAGCGGTAATTAGACGAGGATCTAGTGAATTTAATTTTCTCCACTTTTCTCCGGGTGCACCAACCATGACGGGTGCAAAACCCCAATGCTGCGTTCTCATCGCATCAGCAACAACGGCGGTTTGAGAAGCTCCACCTGACCGCGCTAATTGCTCATCAACCTCTTGAATTCCAATGACATCAGCGCCGATGGCTTCTACCGCCTCACCTAGCTTTTGCTGGTCTGCGGCAAGGTCGTTGGAAGGTGGAATAGCCATTCCATGCAGGAGATTCCACGAGGTTACGCGCATTGGCTAAGGCTAGTAGCGTTCACCCTTATGAGCGCGCGCAATCCAGATTCCAGTCCCGCCTCGCTCTCGCCCATCAACCGCGAAAGCGAGTTACGAACGGATGCGGCGAAGTTAGCCTCGCTCTGGACAACCGCTCAGATCATTCACATGGTCGACAATCGTTTAAGCGCAGCTGATGACTCCTTAACATTTATTGATGCCGCCGCCGTTACCGCCCTTTCAGGTGTGTTTGTTGCAGGAGATCGTTTCTTCTTAGGAATCGGTCGCGAATACAATCAGCCGTACTTTGCGTGGCACACCACGTGGATCAACCCACCAGAAGGTGATGGAACTGAAGAGTTTGAAAAGCGTAAGTATGAAGGTTTTAAATCGTTGCGCGAACTTGGTGGCACTTTAGATGCTGATGAGTTAGCTCTTGCGATGCACGCAGTTGGTTTAGCTAACTGGCATGCAACTCATACACATTGCGCACGATGTGGAGCCCCAACAGTCAGCGATCTTGGTGGCAGCGTTCGTGTGTGTCCTGTTGATTCAACACAACACCATCCACGTACCGATCCAGCAGTAATCGTTTTAGTCAAAGATAAAGATGATCGAATTCTTTTAGGACATCAACCAATCTGGCCTGACAAGCGTTTCTCGACCTTTGCAGGATTTGTTGAAACCGGTGAATCATTTGAAGAGTGCGTATCTCGCGAAGTCTTTGAAGAAGCAGGTGTCTATGCATCTGACATTAACTACCTAACATCACAACCATGGCCATTTCCGGCATCGATCATGATCGCATTTGAAGCGATTACTCATCGCCCAGAAGAAGCCCGACCTGATGGAACCGAAATCACTGAAGTACGCTGGTTTTCACGGGATGAGATGAAAAAGGCTGTAGCTGCTGAAGATATTTTGTTGCCGCCAACAATGTCTGTTGCACGTCGCATGATTCAGAGTTGGTACACAGCTGTTGATGGATATACCCGTGAGCAGTTACGTGGTGGTGAGTCTTGGAGACCGTAGGAAACTTACGCGCAGAAGAGATTCTGGAAGCTTTAGATAATGAACAACGCGCAGTAGCACTTGCTACTCGTGGTCCCGTTTGTGTAATCGCAGGAGCTGGCACCGGCAAGACCCGCGCAATTACCCACCGCATCGCATACGCAGCAGCGATCGGCACCATGGATCCACACAAAGTATTAGCTCTGACGTTTACAGCACGTGCTGCTGGAGAAATGCGCACACGTCTTCGCTCTCTGGGCGTTCCATCAGTTGCCGCCCGCACCATTCACGCAGCAGCGCTGAAGCAGTTGACCTTCTTTTGGCCACAGGTATTTGGTGGTCGCACACCTGATCTGCTGACAACCAAGAGTGGATTCCTGACTGAAGCGATCAAACGCGCCCAATTACAGGGCGAGCTATCCATTACCTCACGCGATTTACTGCGCGATATTGCAACTGAGATCGAATGGGCCAAGGTTTCGCAGATCGCCCCATCTGATTACTTAAGTGAATCCCTCAAGCGCACAGTGAAGCCCCGCATTAATCCAGAACAATTAGCCAAGGTTTACACCGCATACGAGAGCGTGAAGCATCAAGAACGCGCTATCGACTTTGAAGATGTGCTGCTGCTAACGACAGCGATGATTGAGGAAGAGCGCGAAGTGCGCGAACGTGTTCAGGATCAATACCGATTCTTTACCGTTGATGAGTACCAGGATATTTCTCCACTGCAGCAGCGATTAATCAACGCCTGGCTAGGTTCTAGACAAGAGCTCTGTGTTGTTGGCGATCCTGCTCAGACTATTTACTCATTTGCCGGTGCAACTCCCGTCTTTCTTAACTCATTTACCCAGCGCTTTCCAGATGCAGAGGTTGTTCGCTTAACAACTGGTTACCGCTCAACCCCAGAAATCATCTTTACCGCTAACAGCATTTTGCGAAAAGGTGCGATGGGTAATGAACTTGTTGCAATCAACGAGCATGGCAGCAAGCCAACAATTACCGCATACAACGATGAGCAGGCAGAGATCGCCGGAATTGTTCGGGATATTTCACAATTGATTTCAGAGGGAACTCCAGCACAAGAGATCGCAGTTCTAGCCCGAACCAATAATCAACTTAATGGTTTAGAAAAGGCGTTGATAGTTGCAGGATTGCCATACCAAGTTCGAAACACAGAGCGTTTCTTTGAACGCAAAGAGGTTCGGGATTTCTTAAAGCAAGTTCGCACCGCATCTGTTATTCCAACTGAAGGTGTTTCCTGGCTAGATGAACTACGCACACTTGCTCAACCATTTTTATCGGGGGGAGCGATTGATGGAATCGCAGCGTTACTTCACCTTGCACGTGAATTAGATGCTGACAGCGGATTTACGCCAAAGAACTTGCGTGCATACTTACGCGAAGTAGAAGATCGTGTTCAACAAAACAATCCGCCCACAATGCCTGTCACAACCCTTGCAACTTTGCATGCAGCAAAGGGCCTTGAATGGGAGCGCGTCTTTTTGATGGGCGTCAGCGATGGAGTTTTACCTCTTGAAAACAACAGCACCACTGGGGATCAAGCATCAATCGATGAAGAGCGACGTTTGTTCTATGTTGGAATTACTCGTGCGAAGTCAGATCTTCGCTTGAGCTATCGAGGAAAGGCCTCTCGATTCCTCGCTGAAGCGGGCCTGGCTAACTAGCCTCACCCCTTAAATCAGCGCAGATATAGCTGAATTACCCTCATTTACGCGGGGAATTAATTACCTTGCCAGTACCTCAACCCATGCTTTATCCTTAAGCCTTCATCCTCATGGCGAAGATGAAGCTTGAGTTAATTTACTTAGATCTTAAAAGATCTAAATATTGGAAAGGAAACGAATATGTCTAACGCATCATTCGTATCAGCAAACGCCTTGCGTTCTGCTGTGATTCCTTCTGCTCATACAACCAATAAGCCTTCTACTTGGCATGCGACAAAGCCAGCGTTTTACGCAGCTTTTTATGCCGGATACGAGGCCAATGGTGGTTCAATCGAATAATTCGATTTAGAACTGAAGCCAAGGGCCTCGAATCCACAAGGATTCGGAGCCCTTTTTGTTTTTCCCGATGTTTATTACTAAAAAATAAATTCAGGCGAAAGCAAAGAAAGCAGTACGGATATCTCCCGATAACCACTGAAAACCGAAAGAGATAGCAATACCCAACGACAGTTGGCCAACAAGGAAAGAAGAGGTGAGAACATGAGCGTTCTCTTCAGCGAACTACTAGTACCAGGCTGGGCAGATGAGAAGATTGGTTTGGATGCCGTAACTGGCACCTACAGCGATGGCTCATCATTTAATTTGCCATGCCACACAGCAGATCCTGAGCTCTACTTCTCTGAAGATGAGATGCAGGTTGCAGAAGCGAAGTCGCTCTGCGGTGGATGTCCCGTGCGTGCACAGTGCTTAGAGGGTGCGTTATCGCGCCAAGAGCCAGCAGGTGTGTGGGGCGGCGAACTATTTGAGGATGGTCGCATCATCGCAAAGAAGCGCAAAGCTGGACGACCTTCTTTGAAAGAGGTTGCTGCACGCAATGCAGAAGGTGAATTGATTGAACTCAATGTTTCTAAGGATGAGCGCGAGGAGAGCGCTGCCTAAGATGCAAAGAGATTCAAATTTGCAAGTGAAGGCCACAGTGCAAAGAGGATGGAGATCGGCAGGATAAGGAATACAACTGGAATCATCATTGATATTTCAGCCTTTCCCGCCGCTCCCATTACTCGATTTCTCTGATTACCACGGGCTTCAACTGCGTGACGAGAAAGCACCTCTACAAGTGGTGCACCACGCAGAGTTGCAGTTACCAGCGCATCAACAAATCTTCTAATCATCACTGATTTCACACGGCGTCCCATTGCATCCAAGGATTCATGCAACGGTGCACCAGAACGCACGCCAGCAACAACTATTTGAAATTCTCTAGAGATTGCCCCATCAGCACTATTAGCAATTCGAAGCATCGCGCTCATCGGTGTTTCACCAGCTGCGATAGCAAGAGTTAACATTTCAACTACCGCAGGAAACTCCGCTTCAATCAACTCTCGGCGCCTCTTAACATCTTGTGTTAGCTGACGATCTATCAGTAAGTAAATTGTTGCTGACGCCGTGATTGAGCCAATCACAGCAAGAATCAATGATCCAGAAATTGCCAGTAGGAAAGCCAAAGTAATAGCGGCAGCGCCTGCGCAGTATCCATACTGTCTAATTCGAAACTCTTCGTAATCCTTGTCGCTAGCCTTACCTAGCTCTTCTAGGCGTATTCGTAACTGGGTTCTGTCATCACTTGCTCGAGCGCTCTTTCGAGAGATTCTTTTTGCCTCTGACAATGGATCGACCTGATCTCCGACAAGGATCAAAATTGCTGCAGGAACAATCAGCAAGGCGGTAATTGCAAATGTCATGATCATGGCAAATTCCCCCGAACTGAATGAAATGAATCATTGCCTTTTATGAAAACTCGTGGGGTCTGCGGCAATCGCCCAAGGCGATTCATCCAGATATATGCGATCGCTGTCATGAACAATCCAGCAATTAAGATCATCGCACCGGTCGGAGTTGAATATGCAATCGCGGTACTTGGTTGTGTTGAGAGAAGAAGTAAGAGAATCCAGGGAGCTGCTGCTGATATATGCGCAGAGTTTTTAATCCATCCATGCTTCACATCAATCTCACGACGAAGCGCTAAATCCTGGCGCAGAAAATCACCAAGAGTGCGCAAAATCTGTAAAAGCTCACTTCCGCCCAAGGTCTTAGCGATTAATAGCGCCTCGAAGATTTGATCACTTCCATGGTGGGCAAAGCTGGCCTTCAACTCTTCGATCGCTTCTGTTAAATCACCGCTGCTAAACAATGTTGCCTTAAACCGCACAAATGCTGGTCTTAACACTTCGGGTCCTCGAGTTGCTAGCCCGGCAAGTGATTCCGATAAAGACAATCCTGATTGAATTCCTGACATCAAGTGATCAATTACTTCAGGCCAGGCGGCAACGAGTGCTGCTTCATTCAGCGATGATTTAGCTTTCACCGTTACAAATGAAATCCCTGCTGCCAAAGTTCCAAAGGCAGCTGCAATAACTAAAGAACGGGTCATAAGCAGCACAACAGCTGTCGCTATAAGTGCTGAAACAGTTATGCGAATCGATAGTTTCACTTATGCCACCATGAACCCAAAGGCGCACCAACATTTACGAATCTTTCAGGATGCGGCAAGGCTCCAACGCCACGGATGTATTGAGCTCCATCCCACTTCCATAGCATCTCGATCTCTGCCCGATCATTTTCATAGCGGCCAGTAACCGCTGCGACCTCATTAATGCGACGAACTCCTGTTGAATCCAAGGTTGCATGAACTATCAAATCGATAGCAGAGGCCACTGTAGGAGCGATGAATTTATGTGAAATATTCTCACCAGCAAGCAAAGGCAGTGTTTGTAATTTAACAATCGCATCTCGTGGTGAATTAGCGTGAAGAGTTCCCATTCCCGGCAACCCTGAATTTAATGCGATCAAAAGATCTAACGCTTCAGCCTCACGTACTTCTCCAACGATAATTCTGGAAGGTCGCATACGAAGGGATTCCTTGATTAATCTGCGAAGTGGAATCGCACCTTCTCCTTGTAAGTTGGCACTTCTCGTTTGCATCTGGACTACATCTGGAAGTTGTGGAGTAAGTTCAAAGACTTCTTCAATGGTGATCACTCTTTCACTACGAGGCACCGCTCCAGCTAAGGCGTTAAGAACAGTTGTTTTTCCAGCCTGGGTACCGCCGCACACCAATATGTTGAGCCCTGCTTGCACGCTATGAATGAGTGCGATGCCTATCTCTTGGCTCATGACAGATCGATTGACTAAGTCATTAATGGACAAGCTTTTCAACAAGTGTTTACGGATATTGACCGCCCAATGTGCCGCTGTGATTTCAGGAATTGCAACATGCAAGCGGCTTCCATCAGGTAAACGTGCATCCACAAATGGATGGGATAAATCCAGCCTTCTTCCACTCCACATCAAGGAGCGTTCGACAATATTGCGAACCTCTTCTTGAGTCAGCAAGAGGTTTGTTAACTCGCTGCGTCCATTACGTGCGATAAAAACTCTTTCAGGTGAGTTAATCCAAATCTCTTCAACAGTTGCATCATTCATAAATGGGGCGATCGGGCCAAAGGTCACATTTACATCTAGTTCCATGCGGGAAAGGTAGATTGGCAACTGACAAAAACAATTGCCCTGTGGATAGAACCCTTATCGAGAGATTAGCTCAGCTCGATCAAGCCTGCTTAACAGGTGCAAAGAATCCTCATTCTCTTCGCCATATACCTGTGAAACCTTAATCTGTAATGAGTGATCCACTGTCAGTGATGCTGAATCCAGAAGCCGTTGAACAAACTTCTCGGCATTGCTGTGGCCATCTCGAAGAATTATTACCACCTCGTTGACGCCTAATCGCCCAACGCACTCTTCCTTACGAGTTAATTGAGTGAGTTCATAGGAAAAGTGCAAGATGTCATGTGCCCGCACTTGATCTGTTTCAGGGTTATCAAAAAGAATTTTCACTAAAGCAACAGGTTTATGGGTTCGTGCCGCTAAAGAGAGTTCACGTCGCAACTGCTCGTAGAAATATGAAGGTGAGGCCAAATGAGTTTGTGAGTCATGAATACCATCGTGCGAAAAGAGCATTGTGACCTATGAATCAAGATCCTGCCAAAGCAGCCAAAGCTCGCGCACTAGTGGCATCCCTACTCTTTATTGAGACCGGGGTAATAGTCGTGTTAGCGCTCTGGTTAATCGGCTTAACCTTTGCATCTGATTCCTTTGAGTTTCTGCCATTTCTAGGGGTGCTTCTATTTGCACTTCTTGGGGCAGGTGGCCTTGCAGCAGCTGCAATTGGCTATCGCCGTGGCAAGTATTACGGCAGATCTCCAGCGGTTTTAGCTAACTTAATTGCGCTAGGTGTTGTCTCATATCAAGTCGAAGCACATTTGTGGTGGGTTGCTGGACCACTGGCGGCGTTAGCGGGTGCAACTCTTATCGCTGCACTGCGTGCTATTCCGACTGATATTTAATTACTTCTGATCTTTTACTTTTAGATCAATTCAAAAACGTGAACTACCACTCAACAATCTGATTGTCTTCCCACAAAACTCCAGTGGTATCTCCTGGATTAAATTCACGGGTTGCTAACCACAGCGCACAAGCTGCACCTTCTTCAGCGGTGCGAGGCGCATCAGGACCACCCATATCTGTTTGTGAATGATTAGGACAGACCACATCTACTAACAATCCGCGAGCACCTAAACCTGTCTCATGGGCAAGGTTGCGAACCATTGCATTTACTCCAGCTTTACTAATTCGATAGGGAGCAAGGCCTCCAGCATTTCCAGGCCCAGACATTCTTCCAAGGCATGCTGAGTAAATAATGACGCGACCCTTACGAGCGTCGGCCATCGATGGAACTAAACCATTAACAAGAATGAAAACAGAATCAAGGTTGATCGCCATAACTCTGCGCCACTCTTCATCTGTAGTGCGCAAAGTCTTTGACATCTTTTCGCTCATGACACCGTGAGCAAGAATGAGAACATCAGGAGCCGAGTGCTCTGCTGCAATCTGGGCAACGGTTGCGCGGGTAGCTGTTAAATCTTCGAGATCAACGGCATATGTTGAAAAGTGACCATCTGGGTTATCTCGTTGTAGTGATTGCTGCGCCATCGACAGTCGGCTCTGATCCTTTGCCACCATGACGATGTCATATCCGAGAGCTGCTAACCCCTTGGCATTTTCAAATCCCAGGCCTCTACTGGCCCCTGTCACTATCGCTGTTGGCATGGGTTAAGGGTGGACTAAGTGCGATGGATTTGCAGGGCGAAACAGATGTGGCCAATCTCGCCCCATCTGCGCCTAAACGGGTTTATTCATGCGGGCTTTGGCCGATAGGCTAGGCGATGTAACCAATGCAGAAGGAGTTTGCCAGTGTCGGCACAGGATTTTGGTGCAAATGATTGGCTCGTCGATGAGATGTACGAGCATTATCTACAGGATCCTTCTTCCGTAGACCCTGCATGGGTTGAGTACTTCAAAACCAATAAGCCAGGTTCTCCTGCTCCACAATCTTCTGCTCCGCAAAATTCTGCAGCTAAGGGTGTTCCACCAATTCCTAAGGCGCAACAAAAAGCAGCAGCACCGGCTCCAGTAGCACCAGTTGCCGCTCCGGTTACACCTGCACCTGTCGCAGCACCAGTTGCTCAAGCAGCACCTGCAGCTACAGTGTCACAACCAGTTGTTCGTGAAACAACTGCAACACAACCAACTCCTGCAGATCCAGTTGTAAAGCCTGCTCCAGTTTTGATTACACCAGGTGCATCATCACTTGAACCAATCCGTGGAGTTAGCGCTCGCGTTGTTCAATCAATGGAAGCATCCCTGTCAGTTCCAACCGCAACATCTGTTCGTGCAATTCCTGCGAAGTTGATGATTGATAATCGAATTGTTATTAACAACCACCTTGCACGTGGTCGCGGTGGAAAGGTTTCTTTCACTCACATCATCGCTTACGCAATGATCAAGGCAGTACGTGCGATGCCAGAGATGAACGCATTCTTTGGTGAACTCGATGGCAAGCCAGCAATTGGAAAGCCAGAGCACATCAACCTTGGTGTTGCGATCGACTTGGCAAAACCTGATGGTTCACGTCAACTTCTTGTTCCATCTGTAAAGGGTTGCGAAGATTTAGATTTCGGTCAGTTCTGGGCGGCGTATGAAGCGGTTATTAAGAAGGCTCGCTCTGGCGCATTAACCGTTGAAGATTTTGCCGGCACAACAATGTCGATCACTAACCCAGGAACACTTGGAACTGTTCACTCAGTTCCACGTCTAGTTCAGGGCCAGGGATTGATTCTTGGTGTCGGAGCGATGGATTACCCAGCTGAGTTCCAGGGTGCAAGTGAAGAAACCCTCGTAAACATGGCTGTTAGCAAGGTAATTACCCTTACAAGCACATATGACCACCGCATTATTCAAGGCGCGCAATCAGGAGATTTCCTACGTCGTATGCACGAGTACTTGTTAGGTGCTGAAGGTTTCTACGATGAAATTTTCTCTGCGCTTCGTATTCCATACGAGCCAATTCGTTGGGCGAGTGACTTTGCATTTACACGCGATGAAGAGATCAACAAGACTGCACGTGTTCAGCAGTTAATTCAGGCCTACCGCACATTTGGTCACTTGATGGCAGATGTTGATCCACTGGAATACATCCAGCGTTCACATCCAGATCTTGATGTTGTGACACACGGTCTAACTCTGTGGGATCTCGATCGCGAGTTTGCAACTGGTGGTTTTGGTGGCAAGAAGTTCATGCCACTTCGTAAGATCCTTGGAATTCTTCGTGACTCATACTGCCGTTCAGTTGGCGTTGAGTACATGTACATCCAGGATCCAGTTGAGCGTAAGTGGATTCAAGACAAGGTTGAAGTTGGCTACGCCAAACTTCCTCGCGAAGAGCAGTTGCGTGTTTTGCGCAAGCTCAACAGCGCAGAGTCATTTGAATCATTCCTGCACACAAAGTTTGTTGGACAAAAGCGCTTCTCTCTTGAAGGTGGCGAATCAGTAATTCCACTTCTTGATGCCGTTGTATCTGCAGCTGCCGAAACCGGATTAGATGAGGTTTGTATCGGTATGCCTCACCGCGGACGTTTGAATGTGCTTGCAAATGTTGCCGGAAAATCAGCAGGACAGATCTTCCAAGAGTTCCAAGGACATTACGCAGAGAACCAGGTTCAAGGTTCAGGCGACGTGAAGTACCACTTGGGAACTTCAGGAGTCTTTACCTCTGAGACCGGTGCACAAACAAAGATCTACTTGGCTGCAAACCCATCACACCTTGAGGCTGTTAACCCAGTTCTAGAAGGAATTGTGCGTGCAAAGCAGGATCGCCTTAACGTGAAAAATGCTTACTCTGTAATGCCTATTTTGCTTCACGGAGATGCATCTTTTGCAGGCCAGGGCGTAAACGCTGAAGTTCTACAGCTTTCACAATTAGCTGGATACCGCACTGGTGGAACTATTCACATCGTTATTAACAACCAGGTTGGTTTCACAACCTCACCGCATGCATCACGCACATCTCAGTACTCAACTGATTACGCAAAGATCATTCAAGCGCCTGTGTTCCATGTAAATGGCGATGATCCAGAAGCATGTGTTCGCGTTGCACGTTTGGCTTTTGAATACCGCCAAGCGTTCAACAAGGATGTTGTTGTCGACATGATTTGTTACCGCCGTCGCGGTCACAATGAAGGTGATGAGCCAAGCTTCACCCAGCCATTGATGTACAAGTTAATTGATGCAAAGCGTTCAACACGTACTTTGTATACAGAAGCACTTGTTGGTCGTGGAGATATCACTCCTGAAGAGGCTGAGGGAATCGCACGCGATTACCAAGAGCAGCTTGAATCAATCTTTGCTGCGGTCAACAACATTGAGCCAGAGCATGATGCAAACTTCAAGGCACCAGTTGCACCTGAAGCAGAAGCGATCAACACAGCAATATCTGAAAATATCGCTCGTGAAATTGCTGCAACTCAGCTTGCCGTTCCAGAAGGATTTACAGTTCATCCTAAGTTGACTCCACAGTTAGCAAAGCGTGTGGAATCACTCAACGATGCAACTATCGATTGGTCAACAGGAGAAATGTTGGCATTTGGATCGTTGCTACAAGAAGGTCATCCAATTCGTCTTGCTGGTCAAGATGCACGTCGTGGAACCTTCTCAAACCGTCACGCGGTTATCGTTGATAAGGAAAATGGAAACGAGTGGACACCACTTCGCGCACTTATCAAGGATGAGAACCAGTTCTTCGTTATCGACTCATTGCTCAGCGAATACGCTGCTATGGGCTTCGAATACGGCTACAGCCTTGAGCGTGAAGAAGCGCTTGTTCTGTGGGAAGGCCAGTTCGGCGATTTCGCTAACGGTGCTCAAACCGTTGTCGATGAGTTCATCTCCTCCGCATTGCAGAAGTGGGGCGAGCGTTCTTCCGTTGTTCTCCTCCTTCCACATGGATATGAAGGACAAGGACCAGATCACTCATCAGCTCGCATTGAGCGTTACTTGCAGCTATGTGCAGAGCAAAACATGACCGTTGCGCAACCTGCCAGCCCAGCAAACTACTTCCACTTGCTACGTTGGCATGCAAAGAACCCTGCGCGACGTCCGCTGATCGTCTTTACACCTAAGTCAATGCTTCGCCTTAAGGCTGCAGCATCTGCACTGTCAGATTTCACTACTGGTCACTTCCGTCCAGTTATCGGTGATGATTCAGTTCAGAACGCATCACGTGTGATCTTCTGCTCAGGAAAGATTTATCACGACCTAGTTGCAGAGCGCACCAAGCTTGGCGAAACAGGAACAGCAATTGTTCGCGTTGAACTTTTGTATCCATTGCCAATTGATGAAATGGTTGCAGAAGCAAACAAGCATCCAAATGCAAACTTGCTCTGGGTACAGGATGAACCTGCAAACCAAGGTCCTTGGTCACACATCGCATTGCGCACATCTGATGCACATGGTGGACATGGATTTGGTGCTCGCACATTGCGCCGAATTTCTCGTCGCGCAACAGCTTCTCCTGCAACTGGAAGCCATCACCTGCATGAGGATGAGCAAAAAGCATTATTGCTGGAAGCTTTTACTCGCTAAAAACTTACTAAAGATGCCCTCGTTAATACGGGGGCGTTTTTATTTTGCTTTTCGGTTTTTGCGATATCGAAAGAGCACAACTCCAACAACTTCAGTGCCTGGAATCCATCCCCAGGTGCGTGAATCAGTGCTTTCATCACTGTCGCCTTGAACCCAATAAATTCCGCCATGTGATTTCTGCAACCGCTTAATCAAGAAGATTCCTGGTCGCTCTTCACGTTCTACAACGACAACCTTGCCCAGAATGCGATCTCCAACTAATGGAGCAAGCCCACCATCAAGCCAAGAAACCAGTAGCCAATCTCCATCCTTAAAGGTGGGGGCCATTGATGATCCTGAGACCCTGACTGTGCCAAATTTGCTCACGGGCGGTAGTCTCGCACTACTAAGTCAGTAAAACTACAAGGCCCAGTACTCGCCTTGAGTCGAGAAGGAGAGAAAATGTTTGCACCAAAGACAACTGTCTACGCACACTGCGATCTTCCATGTGGTGTTTACGATCCTGCACAGGCAAAGATCGAAGCGCTTTCTGTAAAGGCATGCATGGAGAAGTACGCGGCTAACACAGATCCAGATTTCCGTTCACGTTCAGTGGCGATCAAGGAAGAGCGCTCACACCAGGTTAAGGAGCACCTATGGGTGCTTTGGACCGACTACTTCAAGGCTCCACACTTCGAGGCGTACCCACAGCTGCACTCATTGTTCAATGAGGCAACAAAGCTTGCAGGCGCTGCAGGAACAAAGGGAACTCAAGATGTTGCAGTTGCAGATTCATTGATTAAGAAGATCGATGAGATCGCAGAGATCTTCTGGGCAACAAAGAAGGCGTAACTCTATTTTAATTGTTTGAAATTACTTGATCTACAGTAAATAGAGCAAAGCAACAAACTATTTATCGTTTTGAATTAAGTGAAGAGCAGCGGTGCGGGCGAGGAAAGATACTCGCTCCACCGCTGATCTTTTTATCAAGGCCGCTGCAATCTGGCGCTCATTTTCATAGACCTCACACTCAAAGGTCAACTCTTTTCCTGAAATCTCAATAACGCGTGAAGTTCCGCGCAGCGAAGCACCAATTCCTGCAGGCGAAAGTGAAATGAATTCAACACTAATTGGAATAGTTGTTTCACCTGGCTCTAAGTAGAGATCTAAAGAAAGAATCGCTGCATGCTCCATTAAGTTAATCAACAGAGATGGCGCAATGATTGGAAGATCGCCGATACCAATCGCAACCGAGGTATCACCTGGACGAACCACCATTTCAGTGATGCCTACAGCTCCTAAAACCTCATCCTCAGGCAACATGATTAACCTCGACCATTGCTTCCACCATTTGATGGATCGTTGGGATCGGAAGAATCATTGAGGAATCTAATCTCTTCAGTGTGCTCAATAGTTACTTCACGATGCTCGATCTGGCCAAACTCATCAATCTCAATTGAAATTTCAGTCATGCTGTACTGAGTTACAACTTCGGTAAATGCGCCGGTCATTTGCCCATGAATCTGACGGTAAATCGCATCATGAAGATCGGCTGGAGCCTTTTCATCGCAGCTGCGGCGCAACGCATCCTGCATCAACTGACGCATCGCTTGTTCATGAGCTAACTCTGCTTCACATG
This sequence comes from Actinomycetota bacterium, assembly GCA_039805445.1. Taxonomy (GTDB): domain Bacteria; phylum Actinomycetota; class Actinomycetes; order Nanopelagicales; family Nanopelagicaceae; genus Planktophila. Next base: position 14,488 of record JBDLUF010000002.1, read on the forward strand.
CAGGACATGCGGCGATATGAACCTCTACCAAAGCGATCTCTGGCTTCTTCATCTGTCCATCAATGAACAAGACAAAGGAGTTGAGAACTTCATTGCAGGCTAAATCTTTTCCATTGAGATCAAACCCGTTGGAACCAAAAATACTGAAACTCATGGTTTAACCCCCGAACTCTTCTCGGTGGAGTAACCCAGTTCCTTTGCATACTCTGTTAACCGCTCGCGCAGCTGTTTTCTTCCCCGGTGCAGACGTGACATCACAGTTCCCGCTGGAACGCCAACGATTTCAGCGATCTCTTTGTAGGAAAACCCTTCAACATCGGCCAAGTACACGGCGATTCGAAACTCTTCAGGTATTTCCTGCAACGCCCGCTTGATATCGCTATCTGGCAAGTTCTCTAGCGCCTCAACTTCAGCGGATTTTCCTTGATCACTTGTGTGCGATGCAGCGTTTGCCAGCTGCCAATCCTCGATCTCGCCCGCGCTTAACTGTGGTCGGCGCTGATCCTTGCGATAAGTATTAATAAAGGTTGTTGTTAAGACGCGATACAACCACGCACGCAGATTTGTTCCTGGTTCAAATTGATGAAAGGAAGCAAAGGCTTTCAAATATGTATCTTGAACTAAATCCTTTGCATCATGTGGATTTTTTGTGTAACGCAGCGCAGCTGCGTACAACTGATCGGTGAAGGCAAGGGCATCTCGCTCGAAGCGGACAGCACGATCCGCCGAGCTCTCTTTTACTAGATCCGTTGACATCGCCTAAAACACTATCGTTAAAAGAGGGTTTCTGGCTCTCCCAAAGGCAGTTCGACGATTAAACCTTTTCCATTATTTGCCACGGTATTTACCGCGCTAGATACCGGATGGGCCTTAACGATTGATTCAGGGTGCTCAACAACCATTAAGGATTTCAATTCGTTCACATCGGTATTGCGAGGGTTGAGCCAGGTATCCCAACGATCCTGCGGCATAAAGACCGGCATCCGGCTGTGAATGGTGGCTAACTCGCCTTGAGCTTCCTGAGTGATGATGGATGCGGTTTCAATTACTTCTCCACTTGGTGCTCGCCAGCTGCTCCAGATTCCAGCGATAGGAAGTTGTTTGTCATCTCGCGATGAAATGTAAAAAGGTTGCTTAGGGGAGTACTTGCCTAACGCGGTTGCCCATTCATAGTAACCAGTTGCTGGAATCAAACACCGTGTCGCCCTAAATGCATTTCTAAAGGTTGGCTTTTCATGAATTGATTCGCTGCGTGCATTGATCGCACGTGATTGAGAAGCGCGGGCTTCTTGAAAATCCGTCAGCCAAGGACCGATCAATCCCCATGAAACTACCGCTAACGCTTTTTCCCTGGATGCGTCATTGCCAGATTGGTCATTGGCCCTGACGATGTAAATGGGATTTGTCGGTGCGATATTCCAATTCAGTGGCAATGAACTTTCAGGAGAGGTTCCAGTTACTGCAAACTGCTCCATAAGCTCGCGCATGTCGGCGGTTTGCGCATAACGTCCACACATAATTCAAGGGTATCGCAGGTGGGCTCAGCGGTTAGACTTAGGCGATGACAAACAACGCCCACTGGCCCGCGATTTTCCGCGGTGCAACACCAGTTGATATCACCGTTGTCATTCCCGGATCAAAATCAGTCACCAACCGTGCCTTAATTTTGGCAGCACAAGCAAAGACTCAATCAGTTTTGCGCCGCCCATTAGTTTCTCGCGATAGCGAATTAATGATGGCTGGACTAAAGGCGCTGGGTGTTGGAATTGAAGAAAAGATAGTAAGTGTCAATGGTCTTGAAGAGTTGCAATGGATTGTTACTCCGGCTGCGCTGTACGGTGGCGTAAAGGTTGATGTTGGTAACGCGGGAACCGTAATGCGCTTCTTGCCTCCGTTAGCTGCGCTAGCAACTGGTGAAGTGGCCTTTGATGGCGATCCGCGTTCATATGAAAGACCACTAGGCCCTGTTATCAAGGCGTTAGAAGAGCTTGGTGTTTCCGTAGATCATGAAAATCGCTACAGCTTGCCGCTGAAGTTGCATGGCACAGGTTCAATTCCTGGTGGCGAACTAACAATTGATGCAAGCGCATCCAGTCAGTTCTTATCTGCATTGCTATTAGTTGCACCAAGTTTTGAAAAGGGAATCGTTGCAAAGCATCAAGGCGGTTCTCTACCTTCAATGCCACATATTGAAATGACCGTTGAGATGTTGCGTGATTTTGGTGCAACAGTTGAGGTTAATTCAGCAAACCAAAGTTGGAGCGTAAAGCCTGGTGCGTTGCATGGAAAAGATTTAGTGATCGAACCAGATTTATCAAACGCTGCACCATTCCTATCACTGGCAATGGTGTGTGGCGGCAGCGTGACAATTGCAGATTGGCCAAAGCTAACAACACAACCTGGCGATCAACTGCGTTCAATCCTTACTGCGATGGGTGCAACCGTTTCAATGAGCGATGCTGGTTTAACACTCAAGGGCAGCGGAACAATTCATGGAATCGACATTGATCTTCATGATGTTGGCGAATTAACCCCATCTATTGCTGCCTTGGCCGCTTTGGCAGATTCTCCATCGCATTTGCGTGGGATCGGTCACCTACGTTTACATGAAACCGATCGCCTTGCCGCGCTAACCCGCGAAATTAATGCGCTAGGTGGCAATGTTGTTGAAGAAGAGACCGCACTTCACATCACTCCAGCCCCATTACATGCAGGTGTTTTCCATACGTACGAGGATCACCGCTTAGCAACAGCTGGCGCAGTTCTGGGGTTAGTTGTTAAGGGAATAGAAGTAGAAAACATCGCAACAACCCGTAAAACCCTTCCAGATTTTCCAGGGCTGTGGAGCTCACTTTTAGTATGAGTCCACGCGAATACGATGAATCAGATGTGCGCATTCGCCCATCTCGTAGCACCCGTCCGCGAAGCAAGGATCGTCCATCACACAACGATGCAATCTCAGCTCTTGTAACAACGGTAGATCGAGGACGTCAGACCTGTATTACCGAAGATGGAACCATCGTAACTGCGATGCGTGCCCGCGAATTAGGTCCAAAATCAGTTGTAACCGGTGACAATGTCTCTTTGGTCGGAGATGTTTCTGGAGTTGAAGGCACTCTTGCCCGAATTGTTGCGGTTCAAGAACGTCGCAACTCGCTAAGCAGAACCGTCGATGATGCAGCACAAGTAGAGCGCACCATCGTTGCCAACATTGATCAACTAGTAATTGTTGTAGCTGCCGCAAATCCTGAGCCTCGCCGCGGATTAATTGATCGCTTTTTGGTGTCAGCATTTACCGAAGGCATTGTTCCTAAGATTGTTGTTACAAAAACAGACATCAGCCAGGTTCCACCATTTCTTGCCGAGTACGCGGATCTAGATGTCGAAATAATTCATACGGCGATTAAGAGCCAATCACGAGATAAAGACTTAGAGAAACTGCACCAGGTACTAGAAGGCAAGATCTCAGTGTTGGTTGGCCATTCTGGTGTTGGAAAATCAACCTTGATTAACGCATTGATTCCTGAAAGCAATCGTGCGACAGGTGATGTAAACCTTGCAACCGGACGTGGACGTCACACCTCTTCCAGCGCTATCGCATTGCCATTAATTGATAGCGATGGTTGGATTATTGACACTCCAGGTATCCGTGCCTTTGGTTTGTCTCACATTGATAATCAGCGAATAGTTGATGCATTTAGTGATTTATCTGAAGTTGCTGCTAATTGCCTATCTAATTGCTCACATAGTGAAAGCACCTGCAAACTCGATGCATGGGCAGCACCAGACGGTGTTCCAAATCCTCATAGAACAGCACGTTTGGCTAGCCTTCGATCGTTGCTAGCCGTTAAGGACGCACCTGTAACTCCCGTGGAATAGACTCACACCATTATGAGCACAGCTAATGGTTCAGCGCAGATTCTTGATGATCTCGCCCTTGCCCACGCATTAGCCGATCTTGCAGATGCAATTACCTTAGATCGCTACCAAGCTCAAGATTTAGTCATTACAAACAAACCAGATAACACTCCTGTCACCGATGCAGATCGCGCAGTTGAAACCGCAATCCGTGAAGCGCTAGCAACTCATCGCACATCAGATGGTTTAGTGGGCGAAGAGTTTGGAAGCGATAAGGGAAGTTCTGGTCGTTACTGGGTTATTGATCCGATTGATGGAACAAAAAACTTTATGCGCGGTGTTCCAACCTGGGCAACCTTAATTGCACTTGTTCAAGTCGATGCAGCTGGCACTGAAGAGGTTGTCGTTGGAATCGCAAGTGCACCTGCATTAGCTCGACGTTGGGCTGCAGCTAAAGGTCATGGTGCAACGGTTAACGAGAAGCGAATTTCAGTGTCAAAGGTTTCGACTCTTGCTGATGCATCGATCTCTTACTCTGATTTTGTTGGTTGGGGAGATCGCCTAGAACCTTTCCAAAAGATGCTTGCAAATGCGTGGAGAACCCGAGGTATCGGAGATTTCTGGTCACACATGTTGGTGGCTGAAGGTGCGGTTGATGTTGCGATTGAGCCATCACTTGCGCTGTGGGATATGGCGGCGTTGGACATCATTGTTCGCGAAGCGGGTGGAAGTTTCACCAATACAGCGGGTCAAAGCGGTCCATTTGGTGGAAGCGGAGTTTCAACCAATGGAGTACTTCATAACGCGGTAATTAACGGTTTAAACCCTTAAGAATGATGGATGAGTAGAAGCGAGCGATGATGAGCACACAGACCAGTAACACATCTCTGGAACCGACGACCCTTTCAGTTCAAGGAATGACCTGTTCTTCTTGTGTGAACTCAGTTGAAAAAGCGCTCAATAGCGTTGATGGCGTCAGCGCAACAATTAACTTTGCAACTGAGACCGCTCATATTTTGGCTCCTGCTGAAGTCACCGCAAAAGAGTTAATAAAGATTGTCGAAAAAGCTGGTTATTCAGCCTCGCTTTTAGCTGATGGTCAATCAGTTACCTTGCATAGCAAGAAATCAGCCCGAGCATTTTTCTTCGCATTCATCTTTGCTGTTCCAGCTATCGCCATATCAATGGTCATGAGCTGGCATCACCAGATAGATATGTGGATTCATGATGCTTTAGATGCTGCAGGGTTACCTCATCCTTTGTACTCCCCAACCGCATGGCTTGTCATCGCATTGAGCGCACCGGTCGTGTTGATCGTTGCATATCCAATTCATAAAGCAGCGATAAGAAATCTTAAGCATCCAACAATGGATAACTTAATTTCTATGGGAACTCTTGCCGCATTTGGCTGGTCTATCTATGCCAACTCAACTGGTGCGGGCGATGTGTACACCGAAGTTGCAGCAGGAGTTGTCTTCTTTGTGATTTTGGGTCGTTACCTCGAAACCCGAGCTAAGGCAAAGGCCAGCAGCGCACTTTCATCTTTGCTTGCACTCGGAAGTAAAGAGGTAACAATCGTTCGTGGGGGATTCCCGCTGATTGTTCCAATCGAACAACTACAAATTGGGGATGAGTTTGAGGTACGCCCAGGAGATCGCGTCGCAACTGATGGCATCGTTGTTAAGGGTGAAAGCGCCGTTGATAACTCGATGCTCACCGGTGAAACAAAGCCGGTTGATGTTCGTCCAGGATCATCTGTGATTGGTGCTGCTGTTAACCACAATGGTCGCTTGATTGTCCGAGCTACTCGAGTTGGTAGCGATACAGAGCTTGCACGAATTACAGCAATGGTTATCAGCGCCCAAGGAACTAAAGCTCCAATTCAACGCCTTGCTGATCGAATTAGCGCTGTCTTTGTTCCGATTGTTACGGTGCTTGCTATTGGAACCTTTGCTGTTTGGTACTACACAGGTTCATCTCTGACCGTTTCAATTTCCCATGCAATCGCAGTGCTTGTGATCGCATGCCCATGTGCACTTGGTTTGGCTACTCCTGTAGCGCTATTGGTCGCATCCGGCCGCGGTGCAACCCGTGGAATTGTTTTGCGCGAGCCTAGAGTTCTCGAAGTAGCACGCGAAGTAGATGTGGTTGTATTTGATAAGACAGGCACCCTCACTGAAGGAGTGATGCTGGTTCAGGATGCAACTGTTTCAACCGCAGCTGGTGCTGTTCTCGGCCGTTCATTTGCCGAAATTGTTACCCCAGAGAACATCATCGCATCGGCTCAAGCGATTGAATCTTTGAACAACCACCCTGTTGCGCAATCAATAACACGGTATGCACTAGCGCACAATGCCTCCGCACCATCTATTCCAAGCTCTTCTCGTCCCACCTATGCCGTTTCAGATTTCTCCGTGACTCCAGGTTCAGGGGCTGCAGGTCGTGTATCAATACTTTCGCAATCACCAGTTGTCCTGATTGGTTCACCAGCAGCTGTTGCACATAGCTCAACAGAGTTTCATTCTGAAATCAAAGCTGCAGTTGAACGCGGACAAGCAGCGGGATTAACACTGGCGGTTCTTGCCTGGGATGGCGTTGCATTGGCTGTCTTTGCAGTGGGAGATCAACTCAAGAGCGATGCAGCGCAAACCGTTTCCGCTCTTGTTGATATGGGAATTACCCCATGGCTTGTCACCGGCGATAGCTCCGAGGTTGCAGCAACAGTTGCACAAACTGTTGGGATTGATGCGGCTCATGTTATTTCTCATGCATTACCTGAAACTAAGTTAGAGATTGTTGAACGGTTAAAGAGTGAGGGTCACACAGTCTTGATGATTGGTGATGGCATTAATGATGCCGCTGCCCTAACCGCTGCAAATCTTTCAATGGCGATGGGAACAGGTACAGATACTGCTATCAATAGCGCTGATATCACCTTGATGAATAGCGGTCTTGGAAGCGTTGTTTCTGCATTGAAACTTTCCACAAAGACCTTAAAGATCATTCGTATCAATATGGGATGGGCTTTGATCTATAACGTAATCGGTATTCCAATTGCAGCGGCTGGGTTGTTGTCACCGTTGTATGCAGCAGCGGCCATGGCTGCGAGCAGCGTGCTAGTTGTTACCAACTCACTGCGTATTAAATAATTTAAATGGGTAAGGGCTCGCTAGAGAGCCGCTTCAACCTCTCTGCGCTTTGCCTTTTTACCCATTTAAATTCACACACCGCTTTGATTTGTTCAGTAACAACCAGTCCGCTGGGAGTATAGATAAAGCAAAAAGGCCCTCTAATGAGGACCTTTTTGTATTGGTAGCGGGGGCAGGATTTGAACCTACGACCTCTGGGTTATGAGCCCAGCGAGCTACCGAGCTGCTCCACCCCGCGTCGGTAGAAGTAATCTTATGTCCACATATAGATAAAGACCAAATCCATGCAATTGCTCGCATGAATCCGGTCTTTATCTTTTACTAATTACTTCTTGTTCTTACTACTTCTCGTCCCTATTACTTCTTGTTCTGTGCGTTGATCGCTGCATCAAGTGCAGACTTCAAGCGCTTTTGTGCTCTGTCATACGCTGCAAAATCTCCCTTTGCAAGTGCGGCAAGACCATCTGCATAGGCTTGCTTTGCACTAGCTAATGAGTTTGCAAGTGAAGAGTTAGTGGTTGTGCCACCAGTTGTACCACCAGTAGTTCCACCTGCAGCTGTTCCGGAGTTTCCACCGAATACCTGATCAAGTGCACCCTTTAATGTGTCGTCATAACCAATTTGATCTCCGAAGGAAACAAGAACCTTCTGAAGTAATGGATATGCCGCGGTGTTTGATGTCGCCTTTACATATACAGGTTGTACATACAAGAGGCCCCCACCAACTGGAAGTGTGAGCAGATTACCAAGTACAACATCAGAACCACCACGACGAAGTAGTGACAATGAGTTTGCAACTTCAGGTTTTGCTTCGAAGTTAGAAGCTACCTGTGATGGACCTGCAACGTTGGTGTTACGAGGTAACTGCAGAACAGTCATCTTTCCGTAATCTGGACCTGGATCTGAGTTAACAACCGCAAATGCTGAAAGGTTTTCACGACCACCACGTGGAACAAATGGTGTGGTCAATGAGAAGGCTGGCTTCTTAGAACCTGGCATCTGAAGTGTTAAGTAGTAAGGAGGTTGCGCAGATGCGTTAGCTCCAAATGTTGATGGATCACGCGGTACGCGCCAGAAATCCTGACCACCGTAGAAAGCTTCAGCAGTTTTCACGTGGTACGAACTAAGGATTTCACGTTGTACACGGAAGAGATCTTCTGGGTAACGGATGTGCTCTAGAAGCTGTGCAGAGATCTCGCTCTTTGGCTTAATCGTATTTGGGAATGCCTTTGACCAAGTCTTGAGAACTGGATCCTGTTCATCCCACTGATACAAGGTCACTGTGCCGTTATATGCATCAACAGTTGCCTTAACTGAGTTACGGATGTAGTTCACGCTCTGATTTCCTTGCGCAGCAATTGATGCAGAGTTTGCGGTTAGCGCATCTGCAGTTGCATTTGAAAGGGTTGTTTGGCGAGCATATGGATAGCCAGCACTTGTTGTGTAGCCGTCGATAATCCACATGATCTTTCCATCAACCAAGGCTGGGTATGGATCTCCATCAAGGGTCAACCATGGTGCAACCTTTGAAACACGTTCACGAGGGTTGCGCTCAAAGAGAATCTTTGAATCCTTGTTGATCAAGTTTGAGAGAAGAATTCTCTGCTCCTGATACTTGAGAGCAAAGACAACCTTATTGAGAAGAGATCCAACTGGAACTCCACCAGTACCTGAATAGGTGTAGTTGCGCTGACCATTTGCAGAGGTGTCATCTGGGTAGTCAAACTCAACTGGTGTATCGGTCTTTACACCACCAATGATTGAGTAATCAGGAACATTCTCACCAAAGTAAACACGTGGTTCAAACTTTCCAAGCGCACCTGTTGGTGGAAGGTTTCCAACTGTAAAGGAAGGCTTTCCATCAGCATCGCGCTCATTTCCGTAAGCTGCAACAAAACCAAAACCATGTGTGTATACAAGGTGGTCGTTAATCCAGTTACGTGAAGGGTTACCAGCGATATTTAATTCGCGGACCGCAACTACAACATCGCGCTTTACGCCATTGACGGTGTAACGATCGATATCCAGTGACTCTGGGAAGCTGTAGTAGGGACGAATCTGCTGTAGCTGTCTAAAGGTTGGAGACAAAACATTTGGATCCATCAAACGAATATTGGCAATAGTTGCTGCATCATCTGCAAGCTGGCCGGTGTTTGTTGAATCTGTTGCCTGGTAGTCGTTAACAGTTACATTGTCGATTCCGTAAGCAGCACGGGTCGCATCAATGTTGCGCTGAATGTATGGCGCTTCCTTTGATGACTCGCTTGGCTTTACCTGGAACTGCTGAATCGCACCTGGGTATAGGCCGGCAATCAGTACTGATGAAAGAACCAATAGCACTGTGCCTGCTGCAGGAAGTACCCAAGAGCGGCGAACAATGTTTGCAAAGAATAGAAGTGCACATACAAGAGCAATACCGGCAAGGATTGCCTTAGCCGGAAGCACCGCGTTTACATCTGTATAGGTAAGACCAGTAATCAACTTGCTCTCCTTGAGAGCAAGTGCGTAACGGTCAAACCAGTAAGCAACAGCCTTGAGTAAAACCACTAATCCCAATAGGACTGAGAGCTGAACACGTGCTGCAACTGTTGTGCGATCTTCCTGAACCTGCAGGCGAATACCACCATAGAGATAGTGCACGGCAACCGATGCCAAAATCGCAAGGATCGCAGTTGAGATCGCCCATGAAATTAATGTCTGCCAGAACGGTAGACGGAATGCAAAGAAGGAAATATCCATGTTGAACTGTGGATCTTTAACACCAAAAGGGGTTGAGTTCTTAAACAACAACCAGGTGCTCCACATTTGTGAACCGGCAGAGCCTGCAAAGTAAAACAGCGCAACTGTTAAACCGATAAAGAGTGGACGACGAATTGGTTCAACTTGTGAACGGTAACGCTCGAGATTATCTGCCTCAACTGTCATTGGCACATAGAGTGGACGACGCTTGTACGCCAACAAAACGTTGAACATCACAATGAGCGCGGTTACTAATCCTCCAACAACAAACAAAGTTGCCTTAGTTGTAAGAATTGTTGACCAGGTGCTTGTGAAGTTAACTGATTTGAACCACAACCAATCTGCATAGAAACCACTTAGTGCTGTGAAGATCGCACCTGTGATTACAAGAATTCCTATCGTTAATGCGAGAGGGCTCTTGCGGCCTTTGAGTTGGAAGGATGGGCGTTGAAACTGGGGGTTATTCGTCATGGGGCAAAGTTACTGCAAGGGCAATTGCCTCACCAATTCAAAGCCTCTAAGCAGGCTCTAAGGTGCAAACTACTTGCCGGAACGCTCTAAATAGTTAATCGCTTGGGCCAATGTGGCAACGGTAATGACCTTTATACCTTCGGGAACATTGCTGATCTCATCAGCGTTATCAACCGGTGCGAAGAAAAGTGTGGCACCGACCTTTTTGGCGGACATGATCTTTTCATTGATGCCACCAATAGGACCAACAACTCCACGCTCAGTAATAGTTCCGGTTCCTGCAATGTGGCGACCATCCAGCAGATCCTGCTCGGTCAGTAATTCAACAAGTCCAATTGAAAAAACTAGTCCACCACTTGGGCCACCGGTTTCGCCAACTTTGAACTTAATTTTCTTAGTATCCAATACTCGTGCGCGTTCTTCTCCAGCAGCTTTAGTACTTGCCATAATTTCGGGGTGTGATTGAAGATAGTTAACGGCAGCAACAATGGCTTTATCTTGCGATGCGACCATATCTTCTTTGGCTTGCTTGCTCTCTTCTTCTGCAGTTGTGCCAGCAGGATAGATCGCAGATTTTGGATACACCGCACGATCACCGCTAATCCATGAGTACACAAGCTCTGGACCAAAGATCCAGGTATCTGGGTTGGTAACTCTGATCGACATTAAATCGATACGTCCCGTTGCTGGATAGTTCTTTAGCTCTTTAAAGGTAATGACACCTTTAAAAATGTTTTGTGCCTCGCCAGGTAAAACAATTGCATAAGGAAGGGGAGCGATAATTGCTAAACCAAAGAAGATTCCTAGAGTCCACGTGACTAATCGCGGAAGGCGTGAAAATCTCATCAACTTAAATTTTGGCATTCTTTGGTTTCAACAATATTGAGATCAGTATTCTTTAAATGGAACTCAGTATTCTTTAAATGGAACTCTGGCGAAATAAACATCGGCGGAAAAGTTAATCCGTGCCCTAGTCGGCAGACCCAGAATCAAAGGATGCTGAATCGGCAGCACCAGCATCATCGGCTCCAAGTGAACCCTTAGCTACATCAGCACCGCCTGCAGTTGCTGCAATAACCGTTGCACCACTTGCTACATCGCGTGCTTGTGAATCACGTAGTGAATCCTGAAAACGTTGGAACTTGCCAACAGATCGCTGAGTTTCTTGTTGGAACTTTCCTTCAAACTTTGTCACCCATACGACATACCCCAGGGCGCCAATGAGTCCAACTGCGGGAACTACCCACCAGATTAAAGCTGCGAAAGCGTTGGACATGAGCCCAGCCTACTAGTTAGTGCTGCGCAGCGCAGACCAGTCGGAAGTGCGGCGTCGGGAATGCAACTCTGGGAATGCAACTCTGGGAATGCAGTGTCGGGAATGAATTGGCATGCGAAGTTGTTCCAACACTGGGAGGATTGATCCATGACACCTTTTGGCTTCACACCAGGAAACTCAGATGACTCTAATGAGCCAGTTGATTTTGCTGCCATGATGCAACAGATGCAGCAACAGATTCAAGAGCAGTTCTCAAAGCTGGGAATTAATGCATCAGGTTTTGGTGGTTCAACTGAAGCGCTTCCTAAAAACCTTGTTCGCGATACCGCCAAGAAGTTTGCGACCGCACAAGGTTCAGCTCCAATTGGCGCAAATGATGTCTCCGATGTGGAACAAGCATTTTCTATTGCAGAGCTATGGCTCAACGATGCAACATTTTTCCCACAATCTCCTAACACCGGTAACGCTGCGCTAGCTCGCACCGATTGGGTCGATACAACCTTGGCGGGATGGCAAACAACTGTTGAACCGTTAGCCATTGGTTTGTCATCTGCAATTGGCGAACTGCTTAACCAAGCAGGCGCTGGCGATGGAACCCCTCTTGGCGGAGATGATCCATCTCGTCAGGAGAATATGCAGCTTCCAATCGGAATGATCTCTGCACTCCTGAACTCCTTCATTGGTTCTTTGATCGCAACACAGCTTGGACAAGCAATCGGGGGGTTAGCCGGCAAGGTGACTGGTGCACATGATGTGGGCTTACCGTTGATCGATGCTGCTTATCCGACCCTTGTTCCTCAAAACATTAAGGAATGGGCAACCGATCTTGATATTCCTATGGATGAGGTTCGCATCTTCCATGCCTTGCGCGAAGCAGCGATTGCACGATTGTTTGCTCATAACCCTTGGTTAGTTTCTTACATTCGCACAGCGATTACCGAATATGGCAAGGGCATCAACATCGATATGGATGCGATTCAAGAACAAGCACAACGTGCTCTTGAATCAGGAGAAGGTTTTGATCCTTCAAACCCAGAAAGTTTCACAATCGCGCTCAATGATGGAATTTTCACACCACAAGAATCACCAGCACAGCGTGCTGCGTTAACGAAGTTAGAGACAGCTCTTGCATTAATTGATGGCTGGAGCGAAGAGGTTGTAGCCCTTGCTGCAGGTGATCGTCTTCCAAATATTGCTGCGCTTCAAGAAACCTTGCGTCGCCGTCGTGCAACATCAGCACCGGCGCAACAACTGTTCTCTTCACTTTTAGGTTTACAGGTTTCACCACGACTTGCACGTGAAGCAACAGCTTTTTGGAAGCAGGTTCGCGAGTTGAAGGATGTTGAATCACGTGATCGCGTGTGGAGTGGAATTCTTCCAACCGCAGATGATTTATTAACACCTGAGAGTTTCATGAAGAGCCTTGAAGTGCCTGATGATCTATCTGGGCTGCTCTAAATCTTCACCTTTGTTCAAAAATTCCTGACTCTTTCCTTTGCACACAGTGTGATCACAGATTCATCTCTTAAAAATCAACTCACAATAGAAAAGCGAACTCCTCGGTCACTTGCTCTAAGTCAGCCTTCCCCTTGCTGACGTAGAACTGTTATCCGAGGAGTTCGTAGTCGTAAAGTAAGTCTTTCGGGACGGTTTATCAAATGAGCGCGACGTTGACAGAAGGTGTTTTTCTCCGATAGTGGAGATCTTTTAGGGTCCATATTTGGGCAAACATTTACCCGTAATCTTTGCTATCTCATCTGGATACTGTGTTTTCTTCTGCGAGAAAAAGAAATCGCGTCATCGTTCCCTCAATCTCTCAAGGTTTAGTTGAGAGATGTCCTACTATTTTTCAATGACCATCCACCAGGAGAATTTTCCAGGGCAGGAAAGCTCTCACGATTTTGTTGAGCCGACCTTGGATGGCGAAACTCTGCCTGGAATCTCAGAGGGCGAGATCATCGTCATCAGATCCACCCGCAGAAAGAAAAATATCTCCGCATATCGCCAAGGTGGGCGGATCGTTGTCTCAATCCCTGCTCGTATGAGCAAGGCTGATGAGCGAGCAATGGTCCCTGAGATGGTTGCCAAGATCCGTGCGCAGGAGGCAGCGGCCACGATGAGCGAGGAACGGCTTTCCAGCAGGGTTGATGAGCTGTTGACCGCGCTCGCCCCTGAAATCTCTCTACGTCCTTCCTCTATTAATTGGCGAGGAATGCGCGAGCGCTGGGGCTCCTGCACCAGCACCGATCGAACTATCCGGATCTCAGACCGGCTGAAGGGGGCACCCGACTATGTTCTGGATTATGTCCTCTTCCATGAGGCGATCCACCTCCAATTCTTTGACCACGGCCCTGAATTCAAGGCGCTCCTGTCCAGATTCCCCCTTGAGGCGCAGGCTGAGGCGTATTTGAGCGGGTATGAGGCGGCCGAGAACGCTTTGACCGCCCCAGAGGCTCTAAAAAAACTCCTAAATAAAGGTGCGTAGTTAGGCTCATTTGAGCGTGTTGACGAGTAACCTCATACACGAACGCCTGCCCCACACGGGGAGCATCCCGACGGGATCGCAAGCGTCGATAGGAGGAAAAGAATGACTGCAGAGACATACAAAGGTGACGCTTACTGCGTTAAGTGCAAAGAGAAGCGTGAATTCGAAGGAACTGTAAAGGTTTCTGACTCTGGTCGTC
>JBDLUF010000003.1:0-24854 GCA_039805445.1 Actinomycetota bacterium
CGCTTGTGCAAGACCTTCAACAACCGCGGTCTTACCAACACCTGGTTCACCAATAAGAACTGGGTTGTTCTTTGTACGACGTGAAAGAACCTGCATCACACGTTCGATCTCATTTTCACGACCGATAACTGGATCTAGCTTTCCTTCACGTGCTGCTTGTGTGAGATTGCGGCCAAATTGATCAAGTACTAATGATGTAGATGGAGTTCCTTCTGCAGGTCCTCCAGTTTGTACAGCTTCCTTGCCCTGGTAACCAGAGAGAAGTTGAATAACTTGTTGACGAACACGATTGAGGTCTGCACCAAGCTTTACAAGAACCTGTGCTGCAACGCCTTCACCTTCGCGGATTAATCCAAGAAGGATGTGCTCTGTTCCGATGTAGTTGTGACCTAACTGCAACGCTTCGCGAAGTGATAGTTCAAGAACCTTCTTTGCGCGCGGAGTAAATGGAATGTGGCCACTTGGTGCTTGCTGACCTTGACCGATGATCTCTTCAACTTGTGCGCGAACGCCTTCAAGTGAGATGCCTAGTGATTCCAGCGCCTTAGCTGCAACGCCTTCACCTTCGTGGATTAAACCCAGAAGGATGTGCTCTGTGCCGATGTAGTTGTGGTTGAGCATGCGTGCTTCTTCTTGGGCCAGCACGACAACGCGACGGGCTCGGTCTGTAAAGCGCTCAAACATGGGCGGTGCTCCTTTGGATCGTTCTTTAGTTAAGCCTAATACCTGCGGGCCTACGCTCGCGAGGCGGAATGCTTCTGACTTTTACAACCCCAAATGTGGCGGGGTTATGCCCGAAAAAGGACTAAATCTGGGTCTTTATAGCTTTTTGAGCATGCGGGTATTTCCCAGGGTATTGGGCTTTACCGACTCTAGATCCAAGAACTCAGCCACACCGGCATCGTAGGAACGTAGAAGCTCCTTATAAATCTCAGGTTCAACCGGTGTTCCTTCAATAACTTCAAAGCCATGGCGACCAAAGAACTCAGTTTCAAAGGTTAAACAAAAGATTCGCTTCACGCCGATTGCTTGCGCACGATCAATGATGGAATCAAGGATCTGATGGCCAACACCTTTGCCACGTAAGTGTTCGGAAACTGCAACTGTGCGAACTTCAGCTAGATCTTCCCAAAGAACGTGCAGAGCGCCGCAACCAACAACTTGATCACCTTCGACTGCAACTGTGAACTCCTGCACGCTTTCATACAAAGTTACAGTTTCTTTTGAGAGCAAACGACCTTGTGGTGCATACGAATCAATTAATTGGCGAATGCCTTTGATGTCACTGGTGCGTGCTGGACGAATCTGCATTTATTAATCAATTTCTGGCTTAACAAGTGGGAACAAAATCGTTTCACGAATTCCAAGGCCGGTTAACGCCATGAGCAAACGATCCACGCCCATTCCCATTCCACCAGTTGGTGGCATTGCAAACTCCATGGCCCGCAAGAAATCTTCATCTACCTGCATCGCTTCAAGATCACCCTTTGAACCAAGAGTTGCTTGTTCTACTAAACGATCACGTTGCACAACTGGATCGATGAGCTCTGAATATCCTGTTGCTAGTTCAAAGCCATCAATGTAGAGATCCCATTTTTCTGCAACACCCGGAAGTTCGCGGTGTGCACGTACTAGCGGAGATGTATCAACTGGGAAGCCCATAACAAATGTTGGTTCAACCAATAGATGGCGAGCAACATGTTCGAAGATCTCTTCCGCAAGCTTTCCAGTGATCCACTTTGGATCAATCTTCATGCCTAGCTTTTCAGCGATCTTCTTCAAATCTGCATACGGGGTAAGGGCTGTAACGCTCTCGCCAACACCATTAGAAATAGCGTCGTACAAGGAGATTTGCTTCCACTGTCCACCAAGGTCGGCTTGGCGACCATCGTGGTGGGTCACAACATGTGAACCTGCAACCGCCATCGCTGCGTTTTGAACCAAGGTGCGAGTTAAATCTGCAATTGACATCCAATCGCCGTAGGCCATGTAACTTTCGATCATCGCGAATTCTGGAGAGTGAGATGAATCAGCGCCTTCATTGCGGAAGTTACGGTTGATCTCGAATACACGTTCGATTCCACCCACAACGCAACGCTTCAAGAAAAGCTCTGGCGCAATGCGTAGGTAAAGATCCATGTCATAGGCGTTTGAGAATGATTTAAATGGGCGGGCAGCGGCTCCACCATGCATAACCTGAAGCATCGGTGTTTCTACTTCGACAAAGTTTGCCTTATCAAATGTATCGCGCAATGACTTCATTACCGCCGGACGCATACGTGCATTGCTGCGCGCTTCTGGACGAACAATCAAATCTACATAACGCATGCGAACGCGTGTCTCTTCAGACATTGGCTTGTGATCATTTGGCAATGGACGCAATGACTTAGATGCCAAGGTCCATGAGTTTGCCAAGATTGAAAGTTCGCCGCGCTTTGAAGTGATGATCTCGCCGGTGATAGACACAATGTCACCAAGATCAATATCTGATTTCCATGAATCAAGAACCTCTTGTCCGACCTTGTCCAAAGACAGCATCGCCTGAAGCTCTGTTCCATCACCTTCACGCAGGGTTGCAAAACAAAGTTTTCCGGTATCGCGCTTAAAGATAATTCGACCAGTTAATGACTCAACATCACCTGTTGCTACATCGATTTCTAGGCCAACGTACTTTTCACGAACCTCTTTGAGTGATTTTGTGCGAGGCACAGAGACTGGATATGGCTCAACGTTGCGCTCCAATAAGGATGCGCGCTTTTCACGTCGAATACGGAGCTGCTCAGGCAGATCCTCTTCCGTAGGTAAATTCTCTGTACTCATAGGTCGTGAAGTCTACCGACTCAAGCATTTCGTTCGTGAATTAGGCGAAGCCCAATGAGCGTCAAATCAGGCTCATGATGGTCGATTGTTTCTGAAACTCCGATAATTAATGGCGCTAATCCACCTGTTGCAATGACAGTTGGCTTTGTTGAATAACTTTCTAGCAGCTCAGCGGTGATGCGATCTACTAATCCATCAACCTGACCGGCAAATCCATAGATTGTTCCGGATTGCAAGGCCTCAACTGTGTTTTTTCCAATTACATGCTTCGGCCTAATCAACTCAACCTTACGAAGTTGTGCTGCACGTGAAGCGAGAGCATCAACTGAGATCTCGATTCCGGGTGCAAGTGCTCCACCTAAAAACTCGCCCTTTGGTGAAACCACATCAAGGTTTGTAGATGTTCCGAAGTCAACAACAATTGCTGGACCACCAAAGAGTGTGTGAGCGGCCAAGGTGTTAACGATGCGATCAGCACCGATCTCCTTTGGGTTATCTACTAGTAATGGAACACCTGTTTTGATACCTGGTTCAACAATTGTGACTCGAACATCTGAAAAGTAATCAGCGATCATTGTGCGAAGTTCGCGCAAAGTTGCAGGAACTGTGGAACATACAGAGAGCCCAGTTAAGTTGTAATCCTCAACTAGTGCGCGGTATTGCAGCCATAGCTCATCGGCTGTGCTGCGAGGATCGGTCTTTACACGCCAAGATCTCACCATTTCCTTGTCATCAAAGATTCCAAGTACGGTATTTGTGTTTCCGACGTCAACTGTTAATAACATCGTTATCTCCCCACCATTTGCATGTTGTCTATTAAGCGAACACCTTCCACCCAGCCAGCAATGATTGCTCTGCGGTTTTCTGTACCGTCATTGGCGGGTGAAAAATCCTTTTCATCAATAATTGTTGCGTAATCCTTTTCAAAGCCTGGCTCAGTAGACAAGGTTGAGTTCAGTATCTCTTGAGCAATTTCTACTGTTGGAGCTAACTTTGCTGCAGCAAGGGCTCGATGAATAACCAGCGCTATATCTCGCCCGCGCTCACTCAATCGAATATTGCGTGAAGACATCGCTAATCCATCAAACTCTCGCACAGTAGGAACAGCAACTATCTCTACCTTGCTCTTCATAGCTTTGATAATTGTTAGCTGCTGGAAATCCTTTTCTCCAAATACAGCTTTATCTGGCTTTGCAATTGCAAACAAACGATCCACAACAGTTACAACTCCATCAAAGTGACCCGGACGAGATGCGCCTTCAAACTTGTTTCCTAATGGACCTGCACTAAGTGTCTTAATGCCCTCTGGATACAGATCTTCATACTCAGGAAACCAAACTTCATTCGCGCCAGCAATAGTTGCGATTTCGATATCACGTTGTGGCGTGCGGGGATACTTTTCTAAATCCTCTTTATTTTCAAACTGAAGTGGATTAACAAAAATACTGACAATGACATCTTTATCCAATGTGCGCGCACGTTTAATCAACGCTTGGTGGCCTTTGTGCAAGGCGCCCATTGTTGGTACTAATACAGTCATTTCAGTGGCTCCAGTCCTTTCGGGGTACCGGGCGAGATACTGCGAACTTTACCGCTAAGAAGGCAATTGCTCCAAAAGTTCTTTTATCGGCCCATGCGTAAGCAGGATCGCATCAGGCTCAATCTCAAACCATGGTTGTAAAACAAAGCGACGTTCATGTGCGCGAGGATGTGGAAGTTGCAACTCATCAGCTTTGCTGAGCAATCCTCCGTACTGAATCAAATCGAGATCAATGGTTCTTGGGCCCCAATGCACAACTCTTTCGCGGCCTAAACTCTTTTCAATGCCATGCAGCAGGGATAACAAATCCATTGCCGGAAGCTCACTATCAATAATGCACACAGCATTTAAGTAATCAGGTTGTTCTGGACCACCTACAGGTGCCGTTGAATAATAGGAAGAAACAATCTTCACATCAGTTGCCTCACGCAGTAAAGCAACGGCTAAATCTAGGTTTTCTTGTGGGTTGCCAATGTTGGCACCTAACGCAATTACAGCTTTCATCGAACTCGTGTAACGACCACAGCTATATCTTTTAATTGTGCAGCAACTGGTGCTTGTGGTTTATGAACTGTCACAGAAACCTGCTGCACCATTAAATGTTGATTCAAAACCCTTTCCGCGATTCTTCCCGCTAGCTTCTCAATCAAGTTAACCGGATTACTGGTTATCTCTTCCACGACCAAATCTGTGATCTCTGCATAATTGACAGTGTCTTCAATTGCATCTGAGTTAGAAGGCGCGGTTAAATCGATACTCAAAGTTAAATCTACAAAAAAGTCTTGCCCATCTTTTCGCTCATGATCGAAAACACCGTGGTACCCAAAGCCATGAATTCCGGTCAAGATAATTTGATCCTTCATGAGCTGAGCACCTCCTTATGTGGTTTCACGCTGTGAACTCTAACCGCCCACGCACCAGTTGTGCCAAGTCGCTTTGTTAAATCAATTGTCGCTTGTTCTCTTTCATCTGGTGTGTCTCCACCTAAGAACCTCTTGCGAGATGCGCCGACTAAGACCGGGTAGCCAAGTTCAACAAAGCGATCAATAGCATCAATAATCGCCCAGTTGTGTTCTGCATCCTTTGCAAAGCCAAGGCCTGGGTCGATGATCAAATTATCTTTGTGTATCCCTGCGTCAAGGGCTGCATCAATACGCTCATTAAGCTCTGCAATCACATCATTAACAACATCACCATAAATAGCTTTGGAATTCATATCTTTTGACTGTCCCCGCCAATGCATTGCAATGTAAGGAACTTTCAAACGAGCTGCGGTCTGCAACATCGCATCATCTGCTAATCCCCCGCTGACATCATTAATGATTGCTGCACCCGCTTTAATTGCCGCCTCTGCTGTGCTTGCTCTCATCGTGTCAATACTGATTGTGGCGCCGTGTTTTGCTAACTCGGTAATAACAGGGATAGTGCGTGCAATCTCTTCCTCTTCACTCACTCGTTCTGCACCTGGTCGAGTTGATTCGCCGCCTACATCAATGATGTCTACGCCTTCTGCAATCATTTCGATTCCGCGAGCTACCGCTGCTTCAAACTCATTGTGTCTTCCACCATCGGCAAATGAATCTGGAGTTACATTCAAAATACCCATGACCAACATGGATTAGCCCTTAGTGATTAAGGAAATTGCTTCTGCGCGAGTAGCCGGATTGTTTAACGCTCCACGCACTGCAGATGTAGTTGTTCGTGCATGAGACTTCTTGACTCCACGCATCGACATACATAAGTGTTCACAATCAATGATGACGATGACGCCAAGTGGATCCAAAATTTCAACCATTGCATCTGCAATTTGAGTTGTTAAACGTTCTTGAACTTGTGGGCGCTTTGAGTACATATCAACTAAGCGAGCTAACTTTGAAAGTCCAGTGATCTTTCCGCGCGGGATATATCCAATATGTGCAACGCCATGGAACGGAGTTAAGTGGTGCTCGCAATGTGAAAAGACTTCGATGTCACGAACAATTACTAACTCTTCATGTCCGATATCAAAAGTAGTAGTTAAAACATCTTCAGGTGATTGCCACAGCCCTTCAAAGTTTTCCTTCATGGCACGTGCAACTCGAGCTGGTGTTTCCTTCAAGCCTTCGCGATCAGGGTCCTCACCTAGGGCTAAAAGCAGTTCACGGACAGCCTTTTCCGCACGTTCCTGGTCGTAAGGACCAGAAGCGCGACCATCGCTCATCGTGATCTTATTTACCGTCACTAGCAGCCTTCTTGCGTCGTACAGGCTTCTTCTCTTTAGCAACCGGTTCAACAACTAACCGTTCTGGAACATCAACTGGTGGTTGCTCTGAAGGAATACGGGTTGCAGAGCCGGTCCATGCAGGTCGCTTTGTAACCAATTTAACCTTCTTGAATATCTCTGCGATCTCTTCTTTATTAAGAGTTTCCTTCTCAAGAAGTTGGATCACCATTTCATCAAGAATCTTTCGGTTAGCAACCAAGATGTCAAAGGCCTCTTGATGAGCGTTCTCAATTAATGTGCGAATCTCGCGATCAACAACTGCAGCGATGTTTTCGCTGTAATCACGTTGATGTCCATAATCGCGGCCAAGGAATGGTTCCGTTGATCCGCCACCAAGTTTGATAGCACCGACAGCTTCAGTCATTCCGTATTGCGTAACCATTGCACGTGCAAGAGCAGTTGCCTTCTCAATATCATTTGATGCACCTGTTGATGGATCATGGAAGATAAGTTCTTCTGCTGCACGTCCACCTAATGAGTACGCCAATTGATCTAGCAACTGATTACGTGTGGTTGAGTACTTATCTTCATCTGGAAGAACCATTGTGTATCCAAGTGCACGACCTCGAGGCATGATTGTGACCTTATGAACTGGATCGGTATGTGGAAGGGCGTGCGCAACTAAAGCGTGACCTGCTTCGTGGTAGGCGGTAACGCGACGTTCATCATCATTCATCAAACGTGATTTACGTTGTGGGCCTGCCATAACGCGATCAATCGCTTCATCTAGTTCGACATTGCCGATTACAGCCTTGTTATCACGTGCAGAAAGCAAAGCCGCCTCATTGAGAACATTTGCAAGATCAGCACCTGTAAAACCAGGTGTGCGACGTGCGTAATCAACTAGCTTTACCTCATCGCTGAGTGGCTTGCCCTTTGCATGAACCTGCAAAATCGCTTCGCGGCCCTTCAGATCTGGACGATCAACAGCGATCTGACGATCAAAACGTCCTGGACGAAGTAAGGCTGGATCCAAAACATCTGGACGGTTTGTAGCTGCGATCAAAATTACCTTTGAGTTTTCTTCAAAGCCATCCATCTCAACAAGAAGTTGATTAAGGGTTTGTTCACGTTCATCATGTCCACCACCCATACCTGCGCCACGTTGGCGACCAACGGCATCAATTTCATCGATGAAGACAATTGCTGGTGCGTTCTCCTTTGCTTGATTGAAAAGGTCGCGCACACGAGCAGCACCAACACCAACAAACATTTCGACAAAATCTGAACCAGAGATGGAATAGAAAGGAACTCCAGCTTCACCAGCAACTGCGCGGGCTAGCAAAGTCTTTCCGGTTCCTGGAGGGCCGAACAACAAAACACCCTTAGGAATCTTTGCTCCTAGTGGTGCGTACTTTTCTGGCTTAGCTAAGAAATCTTTAATCTCATCAAGTTCGGCAAGGGCTTCATCTGCACCAGCAACATCTTTAAAGGTTGTCTTTGGTACGTCTGGGTCTTGAAGCTTTGCGCGTGACTTTCCAAATTGGAATACCTTGTTTCCACCTTGAGCTTGGCTCATCATCCAGAAGAACAAGAAACCAATGAGCAAGAAGGGAACTATTGAAAAGAGAAATGAAACAAGAAGTGATTGCGATGGAACCTTTACGTTCCAACCCTTTGATGGGGGATTTCCAGTAAGTGCATCAACAATTGTTGGCTCTTGGCGAGCAACGTAAAAGGCTTCCACCTTTGAAGAACCCTTAATTAACGTGCCAGGGTTGAGGATTAAGCGAATCTTCTGATCTTTATCTACCAACTCAGCGGATTGAACTTGGGCCTTTGAAATTGCATCTAACGCCTGAGAAGTTTCAATCTGTGTGTAGCGATTTCCTGCTGATGAAATTTGTCCAAATACAGTGACCGCGAAAATCGCAGCAACAATCCAGAAAAGTGGTCCGCGGAAAAGTCTTTGACTCTTAGTTGGAGCTTTCTTCGAACTTTGCTTGCTCGAAAAACTCTTCTTCACTGGCTTCTTGGGCTTTTGTACTTGTGACATATATGGGGACTCCAGGGATTATTCGTACATGTGCTTAGCAAGCACACCAATAAATGGAAGGTTGCGGTACTTCTCATCAAAGTCGAGTCCGTAACCAATTACGAAATCCTTTGGAATATCAAAGCCGACGTACTTAACATCTACTTCAACCTTTGCAGCTTCTGGCTTGCGTAGAATTGAAAGAATCTCAACTGAACCTACGCCACGTGATTCAAGGTTTGCCTTGAGCCAAGAAAGAGTTAAACCAGAGTCAACGATGTCTTCAATAATCAAAACATTTCTGCCGGTGATATCGCGATCCAAATCTTTAAGAATTCGAACAACTCCGCTGGACTTTGTTCCTGAACCGTATGAAGAAACCGCCATCCAATCCATATCAATGTGGCGTTGTAATGCGCGTGAAAAATCTGCCACCGCCATGACAGCACCCTTTAGAACTCCAACAAGGAGCAAATCTTTACCTTCGTAATCCTTATCAACCTGTGCAGCAAGCTCTTTGATACGTGCTTGCAACTGTTCCTCGGTCACGATTACGCGTTCGATATCGCCCTTGACTGCTTCTAAGTCCACGGTTCTCCCTATGGTCGGTGCTGTGAGAGCGAAAGTCTGCCCGAAATCCGCTCAACCTTCACACCGCCCGGCAAATTGAGCGCACCTTGGCCGCTCCAAGCGGTAATAAGCGCCTCAACCGCGCTCACATGCTCCCACGAGACCATTCCTGCGGGTGCGCCAGCCGCATAGATCGCCGCCCTGATCACTCGGGTTCTAATCGCTCGCGGCAGAGTTTTTAGATGAGCACAATCCAAATTTGAAAGATCTAGATGGATCTCTTCTCGTTTAGCCCAATGATCTAAGGCATCAGCATCATCACGCAATTGATGAGAACTGCGTGCAAGTGCTTCTGCAATTCCTGGACCAATGGTTTTTTCCAAAATGGGCAGAGCTTCATTTCGAACTCGAACACGTGAAAACTCTGGATTCTCATTGTGTGGATCGTTCCAGTAGTTGAGCTTCAACTCTTCGCAATACTGTTCGTTTTGTTCTCGAGTAATTTCAAGTAAAGGTCGTACGTACAATCCGTTGTGATGTGCCATTCCAGAAAGTGAACGTGTACCTGATCCGCGTGCTAATCCAAGCAAAACTGTTTCTGCTTGATCATCACGAGTGTGTCCTAGAAAAACCGCAACTGCATTTTTTTCTTTGGCAGAATCTGCCAAGGATTCGTAACGCACTGTTCGCGCCGAAGCTTCTAAACCATCCTTCAGATCAACGACAACTTTTTTGATAATGCACTCTAAGCCAAACTCTTTTAACTGATCTTTAACTTTTTCTGCTTGCACCGCAGAGTTTTCCTGCAGTTGATGATCTACTGTTACGCCAATAACTGTGATGACAAACTCTTTAGATTCAATTGATAACGCATGAGCAAGTGCTAATGAATCCGCTCCACCAGATACAGCTACAAGAACTGTGTCACCTGCTTCATACTTTTCAAGCCAGGTGCGTACAGCGTTTCGTACCGCTGGAACCGCTGTCGTCATGGCTTAACAGTACTGCTGACTTAGACGCGACCACCAAATGGCATTAAACCCTTAACACTGTAGATATTGGAGTACAGCAAACCGCGGTCCTTTGAGTTTGCTTCCCACATCATTCCGTTTCCGGCGTAGATCGTGATGTGGTGAATAGTCGAAATGGTTCCCTTATATGAATAGAAGAGAAGATCTCCAGGAACAAGCTCATTGAGCGATACATGCTTTGTGTACCCTGAATACAGGGCTGAGTTGAGTCGATCCCAGTTTGGCCAACCTAATCCCGCTGACTTGTAAGCGGCGTACACCAAACCAGAACAATCAAAGGAGTTAGGTCCTTCTGATCCCCAAACATATGGTTTGCGTGCAAGTACTTGAATCTTCGCAAAGGCAACAGCCTTGTCACGTTGGGCTTGTGTGGTTCTGATTGTTGAGCGACCTTTAAAACCAAGATTTGGCCAAACTTTTTTCTGTCCAGCTGTTTGAGTTGCGGTACCAGCTTGACTCTCTTCGAGTAATGCAAGTTGGCGTTGTTGCTCAAGAGTTGTTCTAACCTTTCGCGCACTCATTAACTGGCGCATTAATTCATCTTGAACCTTTTGCAGCTTTGCTACTTCCTTAGCTTGTTCAGCCTTGGCATCATCTGCAACTTTTTTCGCTGCTTCAACTTTTTGTGTTGCAACTAGCTGAACGGCTTTGGCCTCATCAGCAATTTTTTTAGCTTTTCGCGCTTCTTCTTCAGCTTCTTTAAATCGCGCAAGTGCAACAGAGTTTTGTGCACCAAGGGTGCTTAATGTCGAAAGTTGATCAACTAAATCTTGTGGGCCATTTGAACTCAGTAAAGGTTCGATATCTGTAATGCTTCCACCCATGATGTAAGCATTAGCTGCAAGCTTTCCAATAGTTTTGTGTGCTTCAGCAACAGCTGCCGCAGTTTCAGCAGCATGCTTTGCTGCGATATTTGCTGCAGTCGTTGCTACCGCAAGTTCTGCTTGTGCTTTTCTATACAAAGCTGTTGCTGCATTTGCTTTAGCGGTTAATGTTCTCAAACTTTGATTTGCAGCGGCTAACTTCTTTGCTTGAGCATCTGCCGCTTTTTTCTTTGCCGCTTCAACTTTCTTAGCGGCTTCAATCTCTGCCACAGTTGGTTTTGGGGCGGCAACTGAAGGTACCGACGAAACCGCCAGCCCTAGAATTACCGCAAGCGAAATCGCCCTAAACCTTTTTTTCACAATTAACCTTTCGGAGGGAAGGGTTAAAGAATAAATGCCCAACCTTGGAAAACCCTGTTTTTAGGTGTGAGTGTCCCTAATTAGCTACATCACGACGAACAAAGAGTATTGATGCGATTAAGGCACCAACTGCAACATAAGCACCACCGGTGGCAAGCGCGTGTGAATAGGTCACATCTGCATTTCCTCCGGTTGCGATGATAGATAACTGTGATCCGGGCAACCATGATTGTGTTGAGCTCTTCACTGCTACCAGCAAATTCTCAACAATTAATAACCAAAGGACACCGAGTGAAATAGCACTTATTGGGGAACGCAGCAGGAGACCCAAAACCATTCCGATGATTCCAAAGCCAATCACTGAGATAGTTACATTGATAAAGGTTGTATAGATGAACTTAATACCTGCACTTGTAAACCACAATTCCGTTGAGACATCTACCGTTGGTGCCAGAATCACAGATGTGGTGATGCTTATAACTGCAGATATAACAATCATTACGAGTGCAAAGATTTTCATCGAAATCAATTTTCCAACCAGAATTTTCATTCGACTTGGCTGACGAACCAAAAGATTGCGCAGTGTTCCGTATGTGTACTCCTGAGCGGTCTGTGCAGCAAACACACACAGTGCGATGATTCCTAAAAAGCCTCCTACGCTTGCAAAACCTTGGACACCGCCACTTGATAACGCTAAAACTTCACGGCTAATCACTTGACCGCGGTCTGCGTTCCCTTGAGGTGAATCAATTAATAAGTACAGCAAGGCTGAAAAGAGTCCGCTGAAGAATACAACCGCTCCCATAGTGCCTAAAAATAAAGTTGGACGACGTAACTTTCGAAGTTCAGCTCTGACGACATTAAACATTACTTGTCCCCCGTCATTTCAAAAAATGTTTCTTCAAGGTTTGGAAGCTGTGGTGCCAATTGCGCCAAGGTAATTCCTGCATCAAAGGCTGCTTTGTTCAGAATTGGTGCCCAATCCATCGGTGCCAAGATATGTACTGAATCATTTCGAATCACTGCGTGATGTCCAGATTTTTCGGCAATCTCTGCAATCTTTGAAAGATCAGAATGGTTGAGTGATTTGGCAATAATTGTTGGTTGTTGCTTAGTCATTAGATCGCCGATTGGACCAGCAAAAACAATTTCACCTTTTCGCAGCATCACAATGTAATCACTGATAATTTCCAGCTCTGAAAGTAAGTGAGAAGAGACAAAGACCGTTGTTCCATCATTTGCTAAATCGCGGAGTAATGCTCGAACCTCTTGAATTCCTTCAGGATCTAGCCCATTTGTGGGTTCATCCAACATAAGTAACTTGGGGTCTGGCAATAGGGCTGCAGCAATTCCTAGACGCTGCTTCATTCCTAATGAATATGTCTTGTACTTTGATTTTCCACGATCACCAAGACCGACTTTTTCCAAAAGAGTTTGAACGCGATCTACTGGAAATCCACCAAGTCGTGCAAGCACCATTAAATTTTCATGTCCTGACAACGCCGGATAAAAAGCTGGACCTTCAATCATTGCGCCGACTCGACTTAAATACTTTTCTGGATGTTCAATCGGTTCACCAAGTATGTGACCCTGCCCAGTGGTTGGTGTAATCAGACCTAATAGCATTCGCATTGTTGTTGTCTTGCCCGAACCATTTGGGCCAACAAAGCCACACACCGTTCCGAGCGGGACTTCAAAGTTGATGTGTGAGACCGCAAGGCGGTCCTCATACTTTTTAGATAGATCTGAGACTGAAATTGCAGTATTTGGCATAGCCCTAACTCTGCCACAATTAACCCATGAGCAAACGACCTTGGGGGTACCAACCTCGTCAGGAAACACTGGGACCTGACTGGGAATTACATCCACAAACCCATTCTGTGCGTACTGGTCTTGCTCGCACCGGTTTTGGTGAAACATCTGAAGCACTATTTCTAAATAGCGGTTTCACATATTCATCAGCTGAAGAAGCTTTTGACTCATTTGCAGAAGAAACAGATCACTATCTATATAGCCGTTTCCATAACCCAACAATTGCAATGTTTGAAAAGCGACTAGCAGCAATTGAAGGTGCTGAGATGTGTGTGGCTACTGGCTCCGGAATGTCTGCGATGTTTGCATCTCTTGCCTGCCTCGTTGAACAAGGTGACCACGTCGTTGCATCTGCCGCAATGTTCTCTTCTTGCCATGTTGTTATTACTGAGTTCCTGCCTAAGTGGGGCGTTACCTTTGAACTTGTAAAGGGAAACGATCCAGCTGATTGGGCAAAGGCGCTTAACAAGCCAACTAAGGCTGTATTTATCGAAACACCAAGTAATCCATTACTTGAAATCGTTGATATCGCAATGGTCAGCGAACTTGCTCACAAAGTTGGAGCAACGGTAATTGTTGACAATGTGATGGCTTCCCCTGTTTTGCAGAAGCCACTAACACTTGGTGCAGATGTTGTTATGTACTCAGCAACAAAGCACATTGATGGACAAGGACGAGTTCTTGCCGGTGCATTGCTGGGATCTGCTTCATATATTCAAGAAAAGCTCTTACCTTTCGTACGTCACACAGGACCAGCGCTAAGTGCTTTCAACGCTTGGGTTCTAGTTAAATCTTTGGAAACTATGCATATGCGTGTTGAGAGCATGGTTTCAAATGCACAAGCAGTTGCAGAGTTCCTTGAAAAGCAACCTGCAATTAAATCTGTGCGTTACCCAGGATTAAAGTCTCATCCAGGACATGAATTAGCTATGAAGCAAATGAACAATGGTGGTGGATCAACTATTGGAATTGAGTTCAAAGGCTCGCAAGAAGAGGTATTTACCTTTATGAACAAGCTTCGAGTAATCGATATTTCAAATAACTTGGGTGATAGCAAATCATTGATCACCCATCCAGCCTCAACAACACATCGTCGCTTGGCACCAGAGGTTCAGGCAGATATGGGAATTACTCCATCGGTACTTCGTCTATCAGTTGGCTTAGAGCACTCAAGTGACTTGATTAAGGATCTACAGCAAGCTTTAGCGAAGTAGTTCTGCAGCAACCAGCAGAACAGATAGCAAGCTTAAGTAGGTAATTGACCACTGAAAAATCTTTCCAGCAATCTTGGCATACTCCGGGGATCCTTCTTTAAGCGCAATAAGTTGACCAGCAAATACAAGGCCCAGCACTACGGTGATTACAAGCGACCACATTGGTAAATCTGCTGACAGGATCAACCAGATTGAAGAGACAATCATCAAGATTGTGTGGAACCACATCTCTTTAAGAACGCGAGCCTTCGTTGCAACAACTGGAAGCATAGGTGTTCCGGCAGCTGCGTAATCATCCTTGTACTTAATCGCTAACGCCCAGAAATGTGGAGGCGTCCAAAAGAAAATCACAAAGAAAAATGCCCAAGCAGTTGGTGACAAAGAGTTAGTTACCGCTGCCCATCCAATTAAAACCGGCATACAACCTGCAGCACCACCCCAGACAATGTTTTGAGCGGTGCGTTGCTTTAACGCCATCGTATACACGACGACATAGAAAACAATTGCGATCAACGCTAGAAGCGTTGCTAACGGTGTTGTAAAGATCCAAAACAAGAGAAGTGAAATTGCTCCAATTAAGGATGCAAAAATCGTTGCATGTGACTTAGAGATCTGACCGGTAACTATCGGGCGCTTTGCAGTACGCGCCATCAACTTATCTAAATCGCTTTCAATCACCATGTTAAAAGCATTTGCACTTCCAGCAGCTAAAGTTCCTGCAAAAATAGTTGCGATTGCTAATCCAAAATCTGGCAACCCTTCGGCAGCTAAAACCATCGCCGGTAATGTTGAAACGAGTAGGAGCTCCACCACTCGTAACTTCATTAGATCGAGGTATCCCCGCATAGCGCTGCTCACCTGCCAAGATTACTCAGCCTTTCGGAGTACGCCTCCCAGACCTCTCACAGGGGGAATAGTTACCTTGCTCTCAACGAAGGGATTTACCATGACTGAGAACAACAAGCCCGAATGGTTTGTGATTACCGATGCTGATGAGAAGCCAGCGCTTCGCAAGGTGTCAAAAACGCTTCCGGTAAGCGCGGTGCTTGTTACTGCACTCATTCTTGGAGTTGGTGCTGTTGTGGCCCAGACCCAGGATCAAACACCGGCATCTGCTATTGCTGCTGGTGTTGGGCAAACCCAATCGGCGCAAGCTAGTTCCTCGCCGAAAGTTGTCACATCGGTTAAATCCGCCGTTGCAAATCCAACTACCGCTGCAACTTCAATTGTTGGAGTAACGGCAACAAGTAACTTGGCTAATCCATCAATTGCAAAGTTACCTACAGGTGGCGGAGATGACGATGACGAGGATGATGACGATGATGACCACGGTCGCGGTCATGATGACGATGACGAGGATGATGAAGATGAAGGCGATGAGGACTAACTAGTACAGTTAGCAAATGCGCTCTAGATTCTTACTTTCGCTTTCACTAATTTCGCTCTGTGCCCTTGCAACTCCGGCACAGGGCGAAGTTATTTCTCCAACAATGAAATTGATTCACACGATTAATGGATCTATATCACCAAAATCTGTTCGTTCATCTGGTGATGGTGTTGTGAGTGCACATAACATGATGTATCGGCACTCCGTAACAGTTTATGACGCAAAGAGCTTTGAACTCTTGCACACCGTCTCTGACTCTGTTTCGCTGAAAGAGTTTGGTTATTCAAAAACCTCCGGAAGTTATAGGGGCGCTCCTGTCGAGGGAACTTTTTCTCCAGATGGAAAGTATTTATATGTAAGTAATTATTCGATGTACGGCAAGGGTTATCGCAAAGAGGGACATGACACTTGTTCTCCAGCGGATGGATATGACAAGAGTTTTGTTTACCGAATCAATCGAAGTAACTACCAAATTGATTCAATCTATCCTGTTGGATCAGTGCCTAAAGTTGTCGAGGTAACCCCTGATAACAAATATGTTTTAGTGGCCAATTGGTGTTCATATACAGTTTCAGTGATTTCTGTTGAGCAGAACAAGGTGGTTAAGACGGTCAAGATTGGACGCTATCCACGCGGAATAGCGATCAGCAACGACTCGACAAAGGCTTATGTTGCCGAAATGGGTGGTAATCGTATTCATGTGATTGATCTGCAGGATTTTTCAACCTCATACATTCCAATTGGAAGCAACCCTCGAGCAATTGTTTTATCACCTGACAATTTGAAGATGTATGTCACGATGAATCTTTCAGGTCGAGTTGCCTCGTGGGATCTTGTGGCAAACAAGGCTGGTAAATCTGTGAAGACGGGAGAAGCTGCGCGCAGTCTTGCGATCTCAGCTGATGGTTCAGCTCTTTATGTTGTTAACTTCAAGAGTGACACGATGTCACGTGTTAGAACTAGTGACATGAAAGTTACTCAAAATATCAAGGTCTGCGATGAGCCAATCGGTATCTCTTACGATGTTCCGACGGGTAACACCTGGGTTGCCTGCTACAAGGGGCAGATCAAAATCTTTTCAAATAATTAAGGCGCTGGAGAAATCTCTGTTGGAATATTCGGAGCGGCGATTCTTCCTAGAACTCGGTCGATCGCTTCTCGGGCACGCTTGAGCGCTGTGTTTCCACCTGGGATTTCATCTGCAAGTGTCACAAAGATGTACTCACGGTCTAGTGATTGAACATATCCTGCAAGGGTTGCTGTTCCATTGAGAGTGCCTGTTTTAGCTCTCACTAAACCAACCGCTGAGGGCGCAGTTGTGAGAAATCGAGTTCTCAAAGTTCCAGAAACTCCACCTACTGGAAGACCTGAATAAATCAATGCGAACTTTTCATCTTTGCGTAACTTGTACAAAAGTTCACCCATCAAATGAGCGGTGATCTTATTTTTATGTGACAAGCCGCTGGCATCTGCTACAACAAGCTTGCTGTCATCAATCTGTAGTCCAATCAGGACATCACGAAGCACCCGATCTACACCTTTTGAATTCATCGGGTAACCAGCTGCCCTTGCCGATAAGCGGGCAAGACGCTCAGAAATTAAGTTGTCGCTCCACAACAAGATCCAATCAACAAGGGCTGCAACTGTTGGAGAGTTCTCGGAGACAATTTGCTCGCCGAGTGCCATAAAGGCTTCATCATCCGTGACCTCTTTGAACTTTGGCTTAAAGCCACGCTTTGCCCAAAATGATTTCAGATTTGAAACATCCTGCGAATACAGATCGCTATACACAACATTGTAGTTTTTTAGTGATCCGCCATTAAAAGCCTTAACACCTTTAAGGGTCTCGAAACCCATAAATGGGAGGGATGCACGGCTCATCTTGCGCGCGGTTTTGTGATCCAAACTGATCCAAGGATCAAGTGCCCCTCGAATAATCACCGTTTTAATCTCGGGATTGATGTTGATAGTTGTATTGAATGTTGATTGAAGATCTAGGTGCTGAATAGTCGCTGCACTTGTTAAAAGTTTCATCACTGACGCAGGTTTACGTTGTGAAAAACCATTTTTCTCATAAATCACTTCACCCGTGGTTCCGTCTATTAGAACCATTGCTGGATTTGAAAGTCTTTGATTTTTTAGTAGCTCATCAAAGACTGCAGGGATAGATGCAGGACCTATTGCAGCGTTTGCAGGAAGGGTTATTGCGCTTAACAGAAGTGTGGCCGCAAGTATGCGGCGAAGTAAGCGCACTATCTCTCTAGCGCCAAGAAGCGATAGCAATGTTTGTGACTGTTAGGCCAATCATCATTAACCAAACATTCTTTGGCAGCTCTGGCTTCTTAACATTTGTGTACCCAAGAACAAGAATTACCAAAAGGACAATAAATTTAATTCCAACTTTAATGTGATTGAGCTCTTCATCTGGTTTAACTGTGTTGTGAAGGCCCACCAAAATAATTCCAGCAATAAGTGCGGTCAAGCCCGCATGAAGCACCCCATGATTTAAGGTGCGAGGGGACTTCTTCAACTGAAGCAACAGCAATACCAAAATGCCGAGAACAGAGAGAAGGTGGATTGCATACACGAGTGTGTTGATAGCTGACATGTATTCAGTTTAGAGTGCATACATGTCTTCTCCAACAACCCCCGCGAGTATTGGCCCAGGTGAATTTTTCCCTGTTGTTGGTGTTGGACCTCATGAAAAGCCTTGGCCAGAGGGTGATCAATATGATCCTGAACTATTGCTGAATGGTGATCGCAGAAATGTCCTAGATCATTATCGATACTGGAGTGTTGAAGCGATTGTGGCCGATCTGAACACAAAGCGTCATAAATTGCAGATCGCAATTGAAAATTGGCAACATGACCTGAATATTGGATCAATCGTTAGAACCGCCAATGCTTTCAATGTTTCTGGTGTGCATATTGTTGGCAAGCGCGATTGGAACAAGCGTGGCGCGATGGTGACTGATCGATATCTAACAGTTATGCATCATCCAACAATTGAGGATTTTGCAACTTACTGCAAAGAAAATGAGCTTCCAATTATTGGCATTGACAATGTTCCGGGGTCAAAGCAATTGGAATCAGCAGCACTGCCTGAAAGTTGTGTTCTCTTGTTTGGCCAAGAAGGTGCCGGCATGTCTGATGAGGGAATCGAAGCCTGTGAAGTTTTGTATGAGATTAATCAATATGGTTCGACGCGTTCGATGAATGCATCAGCGGCAGGTGCAATTGCGATGTATCACTGGGCGTTGCAACATTTACCACGTTAAGAGTTTAGCTCTGCCAGCAATCCATCCACTGCACGTTCAACCATAGCCAAAGTTGCTTCATAAGCTTCATCACTTTGGTTGTATGGATCTGGAACCTCTAACTTAAAGTAATCGGCAGAGTTTGGATCTATTCCCTTTAACGCAGGATCAAAACTTCTTAAGTAGAAAACCTTTGCTCGGTGCTCATCACTTTCTGCCATCGAAATAACATTGTGATAGTTGCTGGAATCCATAACCAAAATCAGATCGTGAATAAAGAAATCATTACTCTTAAACTGCTTTGCGGTGTGCTCGTGTGTGTAGCCAGCCTTTTCCCAAATCTTCTTTGAGGATGGGTGTGGTCCTTGCCCGATATGCCACGGACCAGTTCCAGCGCTATCTACTGTGATTACAGGGGATTTGATCGACCCCTTTTTGTTAGCTAATACCGCAGCTGCCATTGGTGATCGACAGATATTGCCCAAGCAGACCATTGTGATGCTTAGCTGATCTCGTCCTTTAATTGAGGAGATCACGCTCAGGTTCATCCTCCAGCGCCTCTTGAACTGATTTAAGGCGACGTTCGATTTCATCCGCCTCATCTGTTCTTCCCTGCATGCGCAAAATCTTGGCGATTCGAGATTCGATATCAACGATGAACTCGAAATCCTTTGGTTCATCTTCGCTGACAATTGCTAAGACATTTTCTAAAGTTGCTAAACCATCATCATATTTTTCAAGCAGGATTTGAGCTTTACCAAACTCAAATGAGGCAAAGGTCTCGCGACGATGATCATGACCTGTTTCGAATACATCAACAGCTTTGCGAGCAGTTTCAAGTGCTAGTTCGCCTTCGCCTAATTCGATTAAACAAGAAGCCATCTTTTGATCGCAACGTGCAACATGAATGACCTCTTTGTTGCGCTTGAACAATGAGCGAGCCTCTTTGAAAGCTTCGATAGCTTTTTCATAATTCTTTAGTTCACGCTCTGCGCAACCAATAAGGTGCAGATCATTTGCTGCGCCAATTTCATTTCCATCAACAAGGTGCTCTTGTGCGCACTCATTCATTGTTTCAACAACTTTGTCGTACTTCTTAGATGAGTACCACCATTCACCCAAGGTGCAGGCAAGTTCTAAAGCGATAGGTGATTTGTTCTCCCGTAGAATTTCAACAGCTTTACTCATTGCAGTTGCCGCTTCATCCATGCGCTTGAGTTGATTGAGGTTGTAACCAATCGCTGAATATGCCTGCGCTAAACCTTCGGAAGAAACTGATGCACCAAGTTGCGAGTAAATATCACGCGCAGTTTCAGCAAGTGCCAACGCTTCATCGTATTGACCGCGTGCATAGATTCGCGCACTTAATTCGTAATAAGTGCTGGCGCGTTCTTCACCTTCTACTTCAGGGATTCGATCCCAGAGCATCTCTTCGGAGACAAGTTCTTCCATGCCTTCGTCTTCACTCATGCACGAGACCTTATCTTTACTAGGTGTGTCAGGGCTGAGGAATAGGCTCCCGAGACATGAATTCTCAGGCTTCTGCCTATAAATGGCAGATGCGAATCGTTTGCATTAATCTTTTCCCATGCATATTCCTGATGGGTTTATCGATGTCCAGACCTCTGCCATCTTTGCTGGCTTAGCGGCAGCGGGCGTTGCTACAGCGCTTAAGGGTGCTCGCGGCCAGTTGGATGAAAAGACGGCACCTCTTGCAGGGTTAACCGCTGTATTTATCTTTGCGGTGCAGATGCTCAACTTCCCTGTAGTTGCTGGAACAAGTGGCCACTTATTGGGCGGTGCCTTAGCTGCGGTCTTAGTTGGACCGTGGGCTGCAACTTTGGCCTTAACCGTTGTGTTGTTAATGCAAGGTTTCTTATTTGCCGATGGTGGTTTAACTGCAATTGGTTTGAATGTGTTCAACATGGGCGTACTTGGAGTCTGGGCAGGGTACGGAACCTTCTTGTTACTACGCAAAGTTTTGCCGAAGAATAAATCGTCGATCTCATTAGCCGCAGCGCTGGGCGGATTGTTATCAGTTCCGGCGGCGGCGGTTGGTTTCACAATTCAATACGCAATGGGAGCAACGGCAACTTTTTCAACATCAACTGTTCTGAGCGCAATGGTTGGAACACATGTATTGATTGGAATCGGTGAAGCTTTAATTACCGGTCTAACAGTTAGCGCTGTCTTGGCTAGCCGAAGTGATTTGGTCTACGGCTGGAAGAACAATGTTCAAAAGTTGGAGATTCGCAGTGCCAACTAATCGCAAGTTTTACATCATTGGATTTATTGTTTCTCTCTTTTTAGCAGGTGTTGTTTCCTTCTATGCATCTTCTTCTCCTGATGGATTAGAAAAAGTTGCACAAGATATTGGTTTTAGTGAAACAGCAAAGGATCACACCAACGCCGATGGAACTTTGGCGGATTATGGCGTCAAAGGAATTGAAAACGAGCGTGCATCTGTTGGTGTGGCAGGAGTTATTGGAGTTATCGGTACAGCTGTTGTTGCAGGTATCGGCTTTAAACTCATCGCTCGTAAGCCAAAGAAGGATGGCAATTAAGGTCGAACAGGAGAACCATCACCACGGTCACGATGTCGGTGAGAGGCTCTACCTGCATCGTCACTCTTTAGTTCACTCTCTCCCATCCCACCTGAAAATCATTGCTGCTGTTGCATTTATCGTGGTCGTCGTCTCTACCCCGGTTACCCAATGGCAAGCCTTTATCGCCTACTTTGTGTGGCTCTTGAGCGTAGTAAAGGTCGCGAAGATTCCATTTTTGCTTCTCTTCAAGCGCGCGTTAATTGAAGTTCCTTTCATTTTCTTCGCGATCTTGATGCCTTTCTTCGGTTCAGGCGAAAAGATTCAGGTTGGGCCTTTTGATTTATATCGAGAAGGCGTCATTGCTGGTTCTGGAATTGTTGTTAAGGGCACGCTCGGAGTCATGACCGCGATCATCTTGTCTACATCAACAACTGCACGAGAAATTCTTCGTGGTCTTGAACGTCTCAAGCTGCCGGTGCTGATGGTTCAGATCGCTTCCTTCATGTTGCGCTACGTCAATGTCGTTAATGATGAGATGGAACGCATGAAGGTTGCACGCGAATCACGTGGTTTTGAAGCAACAGGAATCAAACATTGGAAAGTATTAGCAACCGCAGCGGGTGCATTATTTATTCGCTCATACGAACGTGGTGAACGAGTCCACCTATCTATGTTGTCACGAGGATATGAAGGTGTATTGCCTCACGATGAACCTCCGCACATCAGCAAAAGAGTCTGGCTGATAGCAATGCTGTATCCACTTGTTGCTGCAATTATCTTTATCGCTCAATTACTGATTGGAAAAATGTAATGAATACACCAAGCCTAGAAATCATAGAGTTAGCCTTTGCTTATCCTGATGGCAATCAAGCTCTTTACGGTGTGAACCTTTCAGTAGAAAAGGGTGAACGAGTTGCACTGCTTGGTCCCAATGGTGCAGGCAAGACAACACTTGTCATGCACATGAACGGAATTCACCCAACTTCACATGGATCTATCCATGTTGCAGGTCAATTAGTAGATTCAAAAAACAAAGAATCCATTAAAGAAATTCGCTCAAAGGTTGGAATTGTTTTCCAGGATCCAGATGATCAATTGTTTATGCCTACAGTGGGCGAAGATGTAGCTTTTGGTCCGTACAACATGGGCAAAAGAGGCGCTGAATTAGATGCCATCGTTGATGATGCATTGAACTTGGTTGGTATGAGTGAGTTCAAAGATCGTCCGCCGCATCACCTTTCCTTTGGACAGCGTCGCCGTGTAGCTGTTGCAACTGTGCTTGCAATGAAGCCTGAAATACTTGTTTTAGATGAGCCTTCATCAAACTTAGATCCAGCTAGCCGTCGCGAATTAGCCGATATTTTGCGTTCATTGGACATCACAATGGTGATGGTTACTCATGATCTTCCATATGCGTACGAACTATGTGCCCGTTCAGTAATTTTGAAGGGCGGAGTTATTGTTGCCGATGGTTCTACGCATGAAATCCTTACTAATTCAGCGTTATTAACCGCTAATCGCCTTGAATTGCCGGTTGGTTTTTCCATTCAATAATCCACGGTAGAATTAACCCGTTGGTGCGACCGCACCAAAGCACTTCCCCCAAGTGCTGCAGATGCAGCACTACATGCGAGTCTTATTTTCGCCCTAGCCGCCAAATGTGCGAGCTATACCCGAGACGCGCTTGTCGTCTCGATTGGTATGCATTTCTATGTCTCTACAACCACGTACTAGCGCGCCCGGAAAAGCTCGTCGCGCAGCATCAGCAGGAAAGCCTAAGCGCGCAAAGAAGGCTGTTGCCTTTAAAGAAGCAGCTCCTAAAGCGCGTCACACGACTGCACAAAAGGCAGCTCGAAAGGGTGCAGCAGCTAAGCCATTGAATGGAAAGCCTGCATCAACTCGTCGTTATTCAGATGTTGATACATCTGCAGTTTCAAAGAAGGAAGTTCGTTTGGTCGAACGTTCAAAGTTGCGTGCAAAGCGTTACCAAGAACAAACCGCTTCAAAGCCTCGTCCAACAGAAGCACCTGAAGAGCGCAAGGCACGTATCGAAAATTCACGACGTCCAGATTCACGTGCAAAGAAGTTTGTTAAGGAGCGCGAAGTTCGCGAATCTGCACCACGTGCAGAGCGAACAGAACGTACTGAGTGTCCAGCATTTAAGCGTGATGATTCACGTCCAGAGTTTAAGAAGAGTTACAAGAAGGCGGAGCGTCCAGAACGTCCAGCTTTCAAGAAAGAGTCTGACACTCGTCCAACAACACGTCGCGATGCAGCAAAGGCAAAGATTGCACGCACCGATGATGGCCGTCCAAACTTTGATCCACGCAAGCGCGAAAAGTTTGATCCAACCCGTCCAAAGAAGAGCAGCGTTGCTCCAGATACACGTGCAGCTAACTTCCGTGCAGAGCGTCCAGCACGTGATCGCCGCAATGAATCACCTGCTTATGCTCGCGATGATTTCAAGAAGCATGCAAAATCTCATTCAAATGCAGCGGTCGATTTCGGTGCAGATGACAACTACATTTCAACAAACCTTGCAGATGCAAACCTTGTTGATGCAACTCCCCTAACTGAGATCACAACAACATTTGCTGATCTTGGAATTGCAGCGCCACTTGTAAATGCGCTGAGCAAGCAGGGAATTCTGCATCCATTCCCGATCCAGATTGCAACACTTCCAGATGCTCTTGCAGGTCATGACATCTTGGGTCGCGGACAAACTGGTTCTGGAAAGACTCTTGCATTTGGTTTAGCACTTCTTAACAATCTCAATGGCAAGGTTGCAAAGCCTCATAAGCCATTGGCACTTGTTTTAACACCAACACGTGAACTTGCACAGCAAATTGATGAAGTTCTAATGCCTCTTGCACGTTCAATTGGTCATGAATCAGTTGTCGTTGCTGGTGGAATGTCTTACTCAAAGCAGATCACTGCAATGCGTCGCGGAACTGCAATCTTGGTTGCTACACCTGGTCGTTTGATCGATCTACTTAATAAGGGTGAAGTTCAACTAGATCAGCTGCAAATCACTGTCCTTGATGAAGCAGATCAGATGGCAGATATGGGCTTCTTGCCTGTTGTTAAGGAAATCCTTGATCAGGCAAAGCTTGATGGTCAGCGTTTACTTTTCTCTGCAACTCTCGATCGTGGTGTTGATTCATTGGTTCGTCAGTACCTGAAGAACCCAAAGACTCACTCACTTCAGAACGATCGTGCCTCTGTTTCAACAATGGAGCACTACGTATTGGTTAT
>JBDLUF010000004.1:0-23784 GCA_039805445.1 Actinomycetota bacterium
TTCGAAGAGAGTTCAATCTAAACGGCGAGTATCAGAGCGGACGACCGGGTTCGAACCGGCGACCTGAACCTTGGCAAGGTTCCGCGCTACCAACTGCGCTACGTCCGCGAGGAGGGCAAATCTATCGCAGGAGAGCCGTAAGCGCCAAAGTGAAGGGGATTGGTTAGCGTTACCTCGTGGAATATGCCAAGGATGGACCCATATTTTGGATGGGAGGACGATTAGCAACTGAGCTAATCGAGGTATCTGATGATCCTTCCTGCCTTGATGATGGGGATTTCTGGGCGGTATCGACAACTTTTGAGGGCGCATTCACAGCAGCAAAGTTTGCGACAGTAGTAAACGCAGATTTTCCAACCGCTACATGGAATCCGATTTCTACGCCGTGGACAAGTTCTCCCGATCAATCTGGATACATCTCTTACGTAGACAGGATTCGCGAACTAATCGCACAAGGATGGGTGTATCAAGTAAATGCCTGTCGCCAGATTTGTGCAGAAGATTCCAACCCAAATTTACGTGGACTCTTTTCACGTATCTTGGAAAGCAACCCTGCGCCATGGGCAAGTTATCTCGAAATTCCTGGGATCAACATCGCATCTGCATCCCCAGAGTTATTTCTCAAGCGCACAGGCGGTCGCGTGAAGACATCTCCAATAAAGGGAACGCAAAGTCTTGGCTCAAGCGATTTTGGTGTGAAGGACAAATCGGAGAACATCATGATCGTGGATCTGATGCGCAATGATCTCGGGATGATCTGTAAGAGTGGCTCTGTTGAAGTTACGCAACTTCTTTACAGTCAGGATCATCCAGGCTTACAGCACTTAGTGTCCGATGTTGAGGGTGATCTATTTGATGGAATTAGTTGGCGCGATATTTTCCGAGCGGTTTCACCTCCTGGTTCGGTAAGTGGTGCACCTAAATCTTCAGCTCTGTCTACTATCTCTGACAATGAAAATCCCCGTGGTCCTTATTGCGGAGCACTGGGTTGGGTTCAGGGCGATCTGGCAGAGCTATCTGTTGCGATTCGCATCTTTTGGAAAAATGAAAAAATCTACTTCGGAACAGGTGCAGGAATCACATTTAGCAGCGATTCTCAGCAGGAATGGGAAGAGACTGAACTAAAGGCCTCGCGGTTGGTAAAGATTGCTGCGGGACACTACAAATGAAGGTAATTCAAAATGGTTCATTAGTAGATCTAGTCGATAGCCGATGCAACGACAAAGGTTGGATGGATGGTGTCGGTGTATTTGAAACTATCAGAACGGTAAACAATGCACCGTGGGCTCTTTCACGACATATGCGTCGAGCTGTAAGCAGCGCTAAACAATTAGGTTTTTCTATCGCAAACGAGGAAGTTTTGCGCAGCGCTGTTGCCCTTTTATGTGAAACTGAAAAGGCACCGATAGGAATGCTGCGTTTGTCATTTGGAGATGATGGCAACTGGGCAGCGGTTCATTTACCCTACGAAAGCAATAAACAACCAGCCTCTCTGATGACCTTTCAAACACCAATCTCTGTTGTCGGTCAGCCTGTAAAGAGTTATCCATATTCACACCGATTGGATATTTTGAACTTTGCCAAGGATGCAGGGTTTGATGAAGCGATCATCGTGAATGAACTGGGCAAGGTGTGCGAGGGATCGGTTACAAATCTGCTGGTAAATCTCGATAGTAAGTGGATAACTCCACCAATTAGCGATGGTGTTCTACCCGGAATTATGCGAGCCCTTGTGATCGAGTATTGCGGCGTATCTGTAAAAAGTATTGATGAAGCAGATCTGCAGCGGGTTCAATCAGCTTTTCTCTTGAGCAGCCTGCGTATCGCACAACCCGTGGCTTCTATCGATGGAAGATTGTTGGAGCCATCACCTGAATTTGGCGCAGAAATTGAAGCGATGGCGCTGCAGACTTCGGTAGGCTAGCGGTATGGCTCAGATCTCGATCACAGTTGATGGCGTTGCCCAAAAGGTAGAAGCAGATCAGCGCCCGACCCAATTATTCGCCGACAACAAAGAGGTTGTTGTTTGTCGCGTTAATGGGGCTTTGAAAGATTTATGGACCGAGCTTGCCGAAGGCGATGTTATTGAATCAGTTCTCATCTCATCTCCAGATGGTTTAGCGGTACTGCGTCACTCAGCCGCACACGTCATGGCCCAAGCTGTTCAAGAGGTTTACGCCAATACACGCCTTGGAATTGGTCCACCGATCAAAGATGGCTTCTACTACGATTTCGATCCACAAAACACATTTAATCCTGATGACTTAGTCAAGATTGAAAGTGTGATGAGAAAGATCATCAAAGAAGGTCAACGGTTTCGTCGTCGCGTAACAACCGAAGCTGAAGCGCTAAAAGAGTTGGCGCATGAACCGTATAAATGTGAATTGATTGGTATCAAGGGTCCGGCAGGCGAAGAGGCTTCTGTTGAAGTAGGCGGTTCAGAGTTAACTATCTATGACAATTTGGGACGAGATGGAAAACCGGTATGGAGCGATCTATGCCGAGGTCCACATTTACCGTCGACCAAGTTAATTCCCGCCTTCAAATTAATGCGCACCGCTGCTGCGTACTGGCGTGGTTCTGAAAAGAACCCGATGCTCCAAAGAATTTATGGAACTGCATGGCCCTCTCAAGATGAACTCAACGCCTACCTTGAACTCCTTGCTGAAGCGGAAAAGCGTGATCATCGTCGTTTAGGTACAGAGTTAGATCTTTTCTCATTTCCAGAGGAGATCGGCTCCGGTCTAGCGGTTTTTCATCCGAAGGGCGGAATTGTTCGTCGTGCGATGGAGGATTACTCACGAATTCGACATGAAGAAGAGAACTACGAATTTGTATATTCGCCGCACTTAACCAAGGCCGCACTCTTTGAAACCTCCGGTCACTTGCAGTGGTACGCCGATGGCATGTACCCGCCAATGATTTTGGATGAGGAGCTCAATGCTGATGGAACTGTAAAGAAAGCAGGCCAGCAGTACTACATGAAGCCGATGAACTGCCCATTCCACAACTTGATTTACAAATCCCGTGGACGTTCATATCGCGAACTACCTCTCAGACTCTTTGAGTTTGGAACGGTCTATCGTTACGAGAAATCGGGTGTTCTTCACGGAATCACACGAGCTCGTGGCTTTACCCAGGATGATGCCCATATTTATTGCACCAAAGAGCAGATGGTGGGGGAGCTGGATTCATTGCTCACCTTTGTTCTTAACTTGTTGCGCGATTATGGATTAAATGATTTCTACCTTGAACTCTCTACAAAAAATGAAGAAAAATTCGTTGGTGAGGATGCTGATTGGGCTGAGGCAACAGAGGCATTGAGAAAAGCCGCAACTGCGCAAAATCTCGAACTCGTTTTAGATGAAGGTGGCGCGGCATTTTACGGACCGAAGATTTCTGTGCAGGCTAAGGATGCCATTGGTCGAACATGGCAGATGTCTACGATCCAAGTGGATTTCCAACTGCCACAGCGTTTTGAACTTGAGTACTCTGCAACAGATGGAACCCGTCAACGACCTGTCATGATTCACAGAGCATTGTTCGGATCCATTGAACGATTCTTCGGGGTTTTAACTGAGCATTACAGCGGAGCATTTCCTCCCTGGTTAGCACCAGTGCAAGCAATTGGTATTCCAGTTGCCGATACCTTTGCTGATTATTTAGGCGAGGTCATGATTGCGATGCGCAAGGCCGGAATTCGTGCCGAGTTAGATGCATCAGATGATCGCATGCAGAAAAAGGTGCGAAATGCACAAATGCAGAAGATCCCATTCATGGTCATCGCAGGTGAGGAAGATCAAAAAGCTGGAGCGGTTTCCTTCCGTTATCGCAACGGCGAACAGAAAAATGGAATTCCAATTGCAGATGCGATCGCTGAGATTAAAAAGGTTGTCGCCGAACGTACTCAGGTTTAATCCGTGAGCCACGAAATCAATGGTGCAGGGATGCCCGATGGCTGGCAACGTTTATGGGCACCACATCGTCTTGAGTACCTACGCGGTGAAAACAGACCACTAGAAGGCAATGATGTCTCCTGCCCGTTCTGCGAGATTCCTGCGATGGATGATCAAGAGGGTTTGATTGTTCACCGAGGAACAACGGCTTATGTAGTGATGAACCTGTACCCATATAACCCGGGACATCTCTTGGTGTGCGCTTTTAGACATGTCGCTGATTTAACTGATTTATCTGATGAAGAACGGAATGAAATTTCCGC
Organism: Actinomycetota bacterium; assembly: GCA_039805445.1. Lineage (GTDB taxonomy): Bacteria > Actinomycetota > Actinomycetes > Nanopelagicales > Nanopelagicaceae > Planktophila. The sequence continues at coordinate 4,220 of JBDLUF010000004.1, forward strand.
TCTCACTTCACATTCAATGAAAACGATTCGCAAGGTTTCATCACCTGAAGGATTTAACCTCGGCATGAATCAAGGAGCAATCTCTGGTGCTGGAGTTGCTGCGCACATTCATCAGCATGTTGTTCCTCGTTGGAGCGGAGATGCAAACTTTATGCCGATCATTGGAAAGACAAAGGTGTTACCTCAACTGCTTCATTTGACTCGAGATGAGATTGCCGAAGCTTGGTAGTTACTTAATTTCTTCGATGTACCGTTTCACGATATCTACACCGATACCTTTTTCAATCCACAGGGGAATAGCTGGAAAAAGCAATCCCGCAGGAAAAGCGTGCTCTCCAGAGCTTTGAAGCAACTCCAAATACTCATCTCTAAACTCTTGAACCAAGGTTTGATGCTCGGGATCACTCATTCGGGTTGTTGGTGGCGTAGTTGAATAATCGATGATGGATAAATCCGCTAAGGAAATAAGAGCAACAGGTAGTCCTTGTTCATCATGCAAAACCAAAAATGGGGTAGCCATCGGAGAGAAAACACGATTAGCAATCATCACCGCATCATCGAAATCAGCTTCCTGTTTCTCCAAATGCGTAACCACAACCAGGCGTGGAATTTGATACTCATCAATTTCGGCCCACAATTGAATTGTCTCTTGATCTACGCCAGCAGATGGATTAATGGCAAAGATCGCCAAATCGCTATCGCTGTGAACTTCTTGGGTATATACACCGTTAAAGGTTTTAGCCACTAGTTCAGGCTCAGCGCTGGCATGGCCGTAGACATGAATCATGCCCTTGGTGATTTGTGTTTGCACTGGGTCAGCCTACGATGGTCCTTGATGTTAAGCGCACGTTTGAAGCCAGCGGTCACTCGGGTAATTACCCCTGTGGCAGCTTTTGCACTGCGTCGAGGAATAACGCCAAACGCGGTTACATGGGTCGGAGCGATAGGCGTTGTTATCTGTGCGCTGTACTTCTATCCACGTGGTGATTTCTTCATTGGAACCCTTGCTATCTGCATACTGGCTTTGAGCGATCTTTTTGACGGAACAATGGCGAGATTATCGAGCGCAGGTTCCAGCAGGTGGGGTGGCTTCTTAGATTCAACTATTGATCGAATCACCGACTCATCAATCTTGCTAGGTGTTTCTATTTATTTGATCAATCGCGATGACCAATTGGCATATGTGGTTTTGGCGACTCTAGTCACAGGGTTATTGGTTCCATATATTCGGGCTAAAGCTGAGAGTTTTGGAATAGCTTGTTCTGGAGGAATCGCAGAACGAACTGAACGTCTCATTATCTCCCTCGCAGCAATAGGTTTTGATGGTTTGGGAATTCCTTATGTACTTGCAACGGGAATGTGGATTCTTGCCATTCTTGGTTCATTCACAGTTATTCAAAGAATGTTAATTGTGAAGCGAGCTATCTAGAGTGAAAGAGAATTTCTCGGCTAATGTGTACTTTGCTGGCTGGCGACTTGTTAGATGGCTACCAGAACGTTCCGCCTACAACTTGGCCTATCGCATTGCTGATTTCTTGGTAAAGCGAAATGGTAAAAGTGTTCAACGATTGCGTTCCAATCTTGAACGCACACAACCCGCGATTACTAAACTCAACTTAGATTTACTTGTCATTGAGGCGATGCGTTCGTATATGCGTTACTGGGTCGATACCTTTCGATTTCCAGATTGGTCCGCAGACCGAGTATCTGGGACGGTCTCAGTCACTAATGAGCACCTATTACTTGATGCGGTCGCAGCAAAGACCGGCGTGATAGTTGCCCTTCCTCATGCGGGTAACTGGGATCATGCAGGAGCGTATTTTTGTGCAAAAGGAATTCCTTTAGTTACCGTCGCAGAGCGATTAAAGCCAGAGAAACTGTTTTTGAAGTTTCTTGCATACCGACAAGCAATGGGTATGGAAGTACTGCCGCTGGATGGACGAGTTCTAGGAACTTTGGCACAACGTTTACGACAAGGCGCTTTAGTCGCACTTGTTGCTGACCGAGATCTATCTCGTTCGGGTATAGATGTTGAGTTCTTCAAGGGCACAGCTCGAATGCCAGCAGGTCCTGCACTTTTGGCCCTTAAAACGCACGCACCACTCATTACAGCTTTTGTTTCCTATACTGACCATGGCATTCACATCGACTTCAAGAGCGTTGTATTACCTAGCGCAGGAGAAGAAAGCGAAAAGGTGCGAGAGATTGTTCAGATGACCGCAAAACACTTTGAGGATGGAATTTCCCAAACTCCTCAAGATTGGCATATGTTGCAACGAATTTGGGTCGATGGCGACTTCAAGGAGCGCGAGTAATGCTTGCTCGTTCTTTAAAGATTGGAATTGTCTGTCCATACAGTTGGGATACACCTGGTGGCGTGCAAAACCATATTCGTGACTTGGCAGAGTTTTTAATATCTGCAGGACATGATGTTTCAGTTCTTGCTCCCGCAATTGATGAATCTAAATTGCCTGATTATGTGGTTAATGCAGGAAAACCAATTTCTATTCCTTATAACGGTGCTGTTGCTCGAGTTCTCTTTGGTCCGGTTGCCTTCGCTCGAGTGCGCCAATGGATTTCGCAGGGAGATTTTGACCTACTGCACCTTCATGAACCTGCTATTCCATCGATTTCGCTCTTAGCCTGTTGGGCCGCGGATGGACCGATGGTCGGCACCTTTCACGCAGCAGCAAAGCGCCAGAAGATCATCTTTGCAATTGGACCCATACTTGAGCCAGCTATTGAAAAGTTGTCGGCTCGCATAGCGGTTTCAGAGGCTGCCCGCTTAACCCTGACAGATCATTTAGATACCGATGCGATCATCATTCCCAATGGAATTTATGCCAAGCGATACGCACATGGAAAGTTACAAGAAAAATGGTCCGGGAACACGATTGGGTTTATCGGTAGATTTGAGGAGCCACGAAAAGGTTTAAGTGTTCTAGTAGATGCTTTACCGGTGATCTCGCGTTTTGCACCTGATGTCAAGGTTTTTGTTGCCGGACCCGGCGATCCAGAAGAGGTGATTAAAAGCATTGATCCTCAACTGCGTCATCGATTTGAATTTTTGGGCAGAATCTCGGAAGAGGAGAAAGCCGATTTCATGTCTTCTGTCGCCCTGTACGTTGCCCCTAATACAGGTGGTGAGTCTTTTGGAATTATCTTGGCCGAGGCGCTAGCTGGTGGTGCCTGTGTGGTGGCTAGTGACATTCCGGCCTTTGATGATTTGCTCGGACATGGAGAGTTCGGCGCGCTCTTTGCATCTGAAAACCCCACTGAATTAGCAAAAGTTGTGATTGATTTACTTAGAGATGAGAACAAGAGAAAAGAGTTGTCGAGCCGTGGAAAAGATCACGCACAACTTTTTGACTGGACCGCAGTAGCTGAACAGATTTATTCGGTCTATGAGATGTCGATCGTCGGAAGTGAAAAGGTACGTTTGGCATCGGATACACGACCATGGAGTCGATTTTTGAATAAGGAGGAGAAACCATGAGGCAATGGCCATTAGCGATATTCATCATTTTAATCGGTATCTGGTACTTAACTTTTACGGCTACTCGCTTGGATCGACTTCACCATCGTGTTGAAACTAGTTGGGCGAACTTAGATGTGTTGCTACAGAAGAGGGCAGCGGTTGCGTTAGAGATAGCACATAGTGATATTGCAGATCCAGCAAGTTCTGTGCTGTTAACCGCCGCTGCATATCAGGCACGCGATGCTGATATTCAAAACCGTTCTCAGGCTGAAAGTGGTTTATCAGGAGCTCTTGGCTTATTGCTTGAAGATTCAGAGCACTTGGAAACTGCAGCTGATAGCGCGCTGTTAACCGAGCTTTCAGGCCTGACCGACAAGGTCCGAGTGGCGATCGCGATACATACCGATGCGGTTGCACGTACTCAAATGGTTCGCCAAAAATTTATAGTTCGACTATTCCGTTTGGCCGGAACCGCTCCACTGCCAATTACTTACGAGTTTGAAGCAGATGTTCTTTAAAAGAGTTCTTTTCCTCGGTGTTGCTTCATCCCTGTTGTTAACGAGTTGTGCGTCGATAACGAAGATTCTTCCTGAAGAAAAAGCAATTAGTGTTTTAAGTGGTCGCGAAGGCGTAGATGGTCAAGTCCTGGCGGTTAAGATCGATGATACAAATAGTGCCCATCCTCAAATCGGATTAGAGAATGCGGATGTTGTTTACATTGAACAAGTCGAGGGTGGGTTGACTCGACTGGCCGCGATTTTTTCATCAACGATTCCTGTCAGAATTGGACCCGTCCGAAGCGCAAGAATTTCAGATTTAGATATCTTGAGTCAGTATGGCCGCGTTGCCTTTGCCTACAGTGGTGCGCAACAAAAACTTCTTCCTGTTATAGCCGCTGCCAATCTTGAGGATCTCGGCGCGCAACATGAAAGTCCAAAGATTTTTACAACTGATCCCACCAGAAATGCTCCTTACGCAATGGTGCTTCGAGCTGATTTGTTAATGCAAAAGATCGTTGATGAAAAGCTTCAGGTTGATTCTGCAAAGAGTGTTGGTTTTGTTTTTGGTGATAATCCTGAAGGTGGAGCGCCTACGCAAAAGGTTGTTATCAATTGGCCAGCTGCGACATATTCCGCAGAATGGTCCGAGAAAGAATCACGTTGGCTTCTGTCTCATAACGGAAGATTAAATCTGGCCGATAGCGGAGTTGTCTTAGGGCCTACGACACTTGTAATACAAATGGTAAAAATCTCGCCATCAGAGTACGGAGATAAATTTGGGGGAGTAACTCCGTTGTCTGAAACTGTCGGTACCGGTAAGGCGTATGTACTTCGCAATGGCGAACTATTTGCAACTACGTGGAACCGTGCTTTTGCAGATGCCGGTACAACATTTACCTTGCCTGACGGTTCTGCAATGAACTTTGCCGCAGGTCAAGTATGGGTCGCCCTGACCGATCGTGAGCCTGAATTCACGTCGCGCGTAATCGAAAAGACGAAGTAGGATTGGGCTCTATCTTTCGATTGAAGCGGAGTAATTAATCATGGCTGAAGTAACTGGCACCGGACGCGTGAAGCGCGGAATGGCGGAAATGCTCAAGGGTGGCGTCATCATGGATGTCGTTAATGCCGAACAAGCCAAGATCGCCGAAGATGCTGGCGCGGTAGCGGTTATGGCGCTAGAGCGTGTACCTGCAGATATCCGCGCACAAGGCGGAGTTGCGCGCATGTCTGACCCTGACATGATTCAAAAGATTCAAGCGGCGGTTTCAATCCCAGTTATGGCTAAAGCACGTATCGGACATTTTGTCGAAGCTCGCGTTTTGGAATCACTCGGTGTTGATTACATCGATGAGTCTGAGGTTTTGACTCCTGCAGATTATGAAAACCATATTGATAAGTTTGATTTCACAGTTCCTTTTGTTTGTGGCGCTACCAATCTTGGTGAAGCACTTCGCCGCATCAACGAAGGTGCCGCAATGATTCGCTCAAAGGGCGAAGCAGGAACCGGTGATGTTTCAAATGCGATGCAACACATGCGCAAAATCGGCGGAGAAATTCGTCGACTATCTTCACTGCGTGAGGATGAACTGTATGTTGCTGCTAAGGAGCTTCAAGCTCCATATCATTTAGTAAAAGAGGTTGCACAAACCGGCAAACTTCCAGTTGTTTTGTTTACTGCTGGAGGAATTGCAACACCGGCAGATGCAGCGCTCATGATGAGCATGGGTGCCGACGGGGTGTTCATTGGTTCCGGAATCTTTAAATCTGGAAACCCAGCCCAACGTGCAGCGGCTTGCGTTAAGGCAACTACATTTTGGGATGATCCAAAGGTTATTGCTGACGCATCGCGTGGCTTAGGTGAGGCGATGGTTGGCATTAACGTTGCTGACCTTCCAGCGCCACACCGCCTTGCAGATCGCGGTTGGTAATCTCCCATTAAATGAAGGTTGGCGTCTTAGCTCTACAAGGTGATGTTCGCGAACACATTAGCTCCTTAATTGCATGTGGAGTAGATGCTGTACCCGTTCGCCGCGAGTCTGAGATTCAATCTATAGATGCGTTGGTTCTGCCAGGTGGAGAGTCAACAACTATTGCTCAATTATCGGAAGTTTTTGGAATCTACGATTTATTACAGCAACGAATCGCATCTGGAATGCCAGTGTATGGATCATGCGCCGGAATGATTTTGTTAGCTACTGAAATCCTCGATGCAAAGCTTGGTCAAAAAAGTTTCGGTGGCCTAGATATTTCGGTTCGACGAAATGCTTTTGGACGTCAAGTAGATTCCTTTGAATCTGATATCGAGTTTGCAGATGGTTCACCTGAGTTAATTCGCGCCGTCTTTATCCGTGCCCCATGGGTTGAAAAGGTAGGCGATGCGGTACAGGTCTTAGCCTCAATCAACTCCCATCCCGTGGCGGTCCGTTCACATACTGCGCTTGCAACTTCATTTCATCCAGAATTAACGGGGGATCACCGCATTCACCGTTACTTTATTGAGCATGTGGCACGTCCTGCGCTTGAGAAGGTAAAGTAATCCTTAATTCAGGTGAACATTAATCAGGTGAGGTGAAACCATGTCAGGCCATTCCAAATGGGCTACGACTAAGCACAAGAAGGCGATTATCGATAGTCGTCGTGCAAAGGTATTCGCAAAGCAGATTCGCGCAATTGAAGTAGCAGCGCGAAATGGTGGCGCTGATATGGATGGCAACCCAACACTCTTTGATGCGGTCGCTAAAGCCAAGAAGTCGTCAATGCCATCTGACAACATCGAACGTGCAATTAAACGTGGTGCTGGTTTAGAAGCTGGTGCAAAGGATTGGATCACAATCATGTATGAGGGCTACGGTCCCAATGGTGTTGCGATCATGATCGAGTGTCTGTCGGATAATCGAAATCGATCAGCATCAGAAGTAAAGGTTGCGGTAACTCGTAATGGCGGATCTATGGCCGATCTTGGATCTGTTTCATATTTATTTAATCGAAAAGGTGTAGTCATTGTTAAAAAGGATGGCGCATTGACTGAGGATTCAATCTTGGAAGCGGTCCTTGAAGCCGGTGCCGAAGAGGTTAATGATCTCGGCGAAGCATTTGAGATTGTGAGCGAGCCAGTTGACCTAGTTCCGGTTCGAACCGCTCTACAGACCGCCGGAATTGATTACGAATCAGCTGACTCATCCTTCCTTCCATCTATGAGCATTCCGTTGGATGCCGATGGAGCCAAGAAGGTGTTTGAGTTGATCGATGCGATTGAAGAGCTAGATGATGTTCAAAATGTTTACAGTAACTTTGATGTTTCTGATGAAGTCATGGCGAGCCTCGAGTAGACCCTAGTTCAATCACCTTAGGCTTTAACGTTGTCACATGGAGAAAGCACGAGGAGCGCAATGAGAGTTTTGGGTGTTGACCCAGGTCTGACTCGTTGCGGTGTCGGCATTGTCGAAGGCGCTGTGGGATCTCCAATTACCCTGGTTGAAGTTGGTGTCATTCTTACCCCGACTGATTCACCACTTGAGCAGCGATTATTGGATCTTGACCAACAGTTATCGCAGTGGATCAATATGTGGAAACCAGATGTGATCGCGGTAGAACGAGTTTTTTCACAACACAATGTTCGAACAGTTATGGGAACAGGACAAGCTGCAGGTATTGCTTTGTTGTTAGCAGCTAAAGCTGGTATCCCTGTCATGATGCACACGCCATCTGAGGTGAAAGCATCTGTAACCGGAAGCGGTCGCGCCAATAAAGCACAAGTTGCACAGATGGTTCAAAAGATTTTGAATCTCGACAGCATTCCTAAACCAGTAGATGCAACCGATGCCTTAGCGCTGGCGATTTGTCATATTTGGCGAGGTGCAGGAACAACCCGACTTGCACAGGCTGCCGCTGCAGAACAATCCCGCATTAAGAAATTGAGATCTCGATGATCTCTTTACTCAACGGAAATGTTCGATCAATTCACAGTGATCGATTGGTGGTCGAAGTTGGGGGCTTTGGCTTAACGGTCTTAGTTACACCTTCAACAACAACTCAAGTAAATCTTGGTTCGCAGATTCAGTTATTTACATCATTGGTAGTTCGAGAGGACTCCTTGACCCTCTTTGGCTTTGTCAATGAAGAGTCCCGATCATTGTTTGAACTTGTACAAACGGTTTCGGGCATTGGACCCAAAGTTGCTCTTTCGATTCTCGGCGCATTAACCCCTGAAGATCTAGGCAGGGCGATAGCGCAGGAAGATATTGCAGCGATAGAAAAGGTACCGGGCATCGGTCGTAAAGGCGCCCAACGTTTAATCCTTGAACTCAAAGGAAAGTTGAGCGATCTTTCCCACGCTCAGTTGTACAAGGGACATCAACCCGCCTGGAGAGAGCAGTTATCAAGTGCTTTAGTCTCGCTTGGCTTTTCTCCCAAGGAATCAGATGGTGCGATCTCAAATGTAGTTGCAACACTTCAGTCAGATGGAGTCGACGCTTCTACCCTTGAATTAAGTGAGCTACTGAAACTCACACTTGCTAGCGGAAAGAGCTCTCGTGGCTGATGACCGTTTAGTTACTCCGCAGATTAAGAATGAGGAGTCCGCTCTAGAACACGCCTTGCGTCCTCAATCTTTATCTGACTTTGTAGGTCAACATCGAGTACGCGAACAAATTGATGTACTACTAACCGCTGCACGACATCGCAACGCTCCTGCCGATCACATCTTGCTATCTGGTCCGCCGGGATTAGGAAAGACAACCCTTGCATTAATTCTTGCCGGCGAGATGAATGCACCTATTCGCATTACTAGCGGTCCTGCAATAACGCATGCGGGAGATTTAGCGGCAATTCTTTCATCCTTGGTCGAGGGTGAGATTTTGTTTTTGGATGAGATTCATCGATTGCCACGTCCTGCCGAGGAGTTGCTGTACTTGGCGATGGAGGATTTTCGGGTTGATGTCATTGTTGGAAAGGGTCCGGGAGCTACTGCAATTCCGTTACAACTTCCACATTTCACTTTAGTTGGTGCAACAACTCGCGCCGGACTTTTACCTAGTCCTTTGCGAGATCGTTTTGGATTTACTGCACATCTAGATTTCTATAATGAAGAAGATATAGCGCATGTAATCACTCGAAGTGCAGAGCTGCTAAAGATTTCAATTGATAAGGATGCGGTTGTAGAAGTTGCAGGCCGTTCCCGCGGAACACCGCGAATCGCAAATCGATTACTACGACGTGTTCGAGATTTCGCACAGGTTCAAGGTCGTTCAACAATTTCTTTATCGGATGCACAAGCTGCATTAGAGATGTATGAGGTGGATGAGCTAGGTCTAGATCGCCTCGATCGAGCCGTTCTCGTAGCTCTGATCGAGCGGTTTAATGGGGGACCGGTGGGCCTTTCTACTTTGGCAATCGCAGTGGGCGAGGAGGTCGAAACCGTTGAATCGGTAGCTGAGCCATTCCTCGTAAGAAATGGCTTCATGGCTCGTACACCTCGTGGTCGCGTGGCTACTGCGCAGGGTTGGCGCCATATAGGACGAACACCACCCGCTGAAATTGCCTCGCTTTTCGACTTACCCGCATCTGACGCCTAGACTCTGCGCCTATGTCTACAACTAATAAGCCAATAAAGACGAGTTCCCGCCCAGCACGCACATTGGCGATTCTCGCCCTTGTTCTCGTGGCTATGGCAAGCCTTGTCTTCATCCAAGGAGCTACCTCAGTTCGCTTAGGTCTTGATCTTCGCGGTGGTACCTCTGTCACCTTGCAACCACGAATTGCACCAGGAGATGAAGGAAAGGTTACGAGCGAAGCGATCGATCAGGCGGTTTCAATCATCCGTCAACGTGTTAACTCACTCGGTGTTGCAGAATCAGAAGTAGCAGCACAAGGAAGTGGTACAAACCGTCAGATCGTTATCTCCGTACCAGGAGATACCGGACGTCGCGTTGTTGAATTAGTTGGACAAACAGCTGAACTTCGATTCCGTCAGGTGCTTGCATCTGCTTCGGGAATTCCAGCTGCAGCCGATGCAGCAGCTACACCTGCAGCAGGAGTAAGTGCCGAGATCAATGCAAAGTTTGCAGCACTTGATTGCACAAAGGCAGAAAATCTTCAGGGAACAGGTGCGGATGCGCCAACCGATACCTTGGTTGCATGTGATCGCGCCGGTGGAACTAAGTACATTCTTGCTCCCGCTGAAGTTCTGGGGCGTCAGATTTCAAAGGCATCTGCAGGTTTGGATACTCAAGCAGGTAGCAACTGGTTTGTAAGTCTTACCTTTAACAATGAAGGAACTTCAGCCTTTGGTGCATTAACAACCCGTGTTACATCTCTTCCAGAGCCTACAAATCAGGTAGCGATTGTTCTCGATGGTTTAGTTGTTTCAGCGCCACGTATTACGGAGGCGATTCCATCAGGAAATGCACAGATCACCGGAAGCTTCACACAACTAGAGGCGCAAGATCTTGCAAATGTTTTGAAGTACGGAGCACTTCCGCTCGCATTTGATCGCGGAGAGGTTCAACAGGTTTCACCAACTCTTGGTGCTGATCAACTGAATGCGGGCTTGCTCGCAGGAGCCCTAGGTCTTCTCTTAGTTGTTATCTTCACCCTGCTGTACTACCGAGCACTAGGTTTTGTAACAGTTGGATCGTTGGCTATCGCCGGTGGAATGCTCTACCTATTGTTCTTACTACTTGGTGAGTGGATCGGTTTCACTTTGACCCTTGCCGGTATTGCTGGTGCAATCGTTGCGATTGGTGTCACCGCCGACTCATTCATTGTTTACTTTGAGCGTGTTCGAGATGAGATGCGTGAAGGTCGAACCCTACGAACCGCTGCTGAAACCGGCTGGGTTCGTGCGCGTCGTACGATCTTGGTAGCTGACTTTGTTTCTTTAATTGCAGCGGTTTTGTTGTATGTCTTCTCAGTTGGAGGGGTACGTGGTTTCGCTTTCACATTGGGACTAACAACGGTTATCGACTTAATTATTATCTTCGTCTTCACGAAGCCAGCCCTTGTACTTGTTTCTCGAAGCAAGTTCTTTAACTCAGGACACCCTCTTTCAGGCTTCTCTGCAAAGAGCTTGGGTATGTCCGTTGCGAAGGAGGCATAACATGTCAAAGTTTTCTGGTCTAGGTGGACGTTTATATCGTGGCGAAACATCTGTTAACTTCATCGGACGTCGTCGTCGCTGGTACACAGTCTCAGCGGTTTTCATTCTTCTGTCTATCGGAGCACTTGCAGTTCAAGGATTACATCTAGGAATTGAGTTCAAGGGCGGATCATCCTTCACTGTTACAACGCAGAACCCTTCAGTGACTGAAGCGCGCGCAGCTGTTGAGGAGGCGGGAGTTTCAGGAGAAGCAATCATTCAGGTGCTGGGTGATAACAAGGTACGTGTCCAAACAGGTGCGCTTGAGGCAGCTCAGAACAACGCTGTTCAGGATGCTTTGGCTGCAAAGTTCTCTGTGAGTGTTGCAACGATTGATACTCAGATCATTGGTCCATCATGGGGCAAGGAGATTACTCGCAAGGCACTTTATGGACTCTTTGGTTTCCTATTCGTTGTGATGCTATATCTTGCTATGGCTCTCGAGCCAAAGATGGCGGTAGCAGCGATCATCGCTGTCGTTCATGATGTTTTTATCACCGTAGGAATCTACGCATTGGTGGGCTTTGATGTTACGCCGGCAACGATTATTGGATTCTTAACCATTTTGGGCTACTCGCTCTATGACACGGTGGTGGTCTTTGACAAGGTTCGTGAAAATACTAAATCAATCACATCCTCTTCAACAAAGACTTACTCACAAGCGGTAAACCTCGCGGTGAATCAGACAATTGTGCGTTCAGCAAACACCTCAATTGTGGCGCTTTTACCCGTTGCTTCAATCCTCTTTGTTGGAGCTGGATTGCTAGGTGCGGGAACCCTTAAGGATCTCTCACTTGCACTGTTCATCGGTTTGATTGTTGGAACGTACTCATCGATCTTTATCGCACCTCCTGTGCTGGCACAGCTGCGCGAGAAGGAGCCAGCAATGATGGCGCTTTCTAAGCGAGTAAATGCTCGTGGGGGAGCTTCATCTGAAGCATCATCAACACCTGCGGCAGCGGTTAATGGTCGTGGACCACGCAACCAACCAAAGCGTAAAGGTCGTAAGTAAGGTCTTTTGTGGATACTTTGATAGCACCAGTAATTAGTGCTCTCAAAGAAAACCATGCCTCGGTCAATGGTGAAGAGGTTTCACGTGCCTTTGAAGTTGCACGAGTTGCCCATGATGGTCAGCTTCGTAAATCTGGTGAAGCGTACATAACCCATCCTGTTGCCGTTGCAGAGATTCTCGCTCACCTTGGTTTAAATCCTGCAACAATCATCGCCGCACTCTTGCATGACACGGTAGAAGATACCCAATACTCATTAACGCAGTTGCGTCTTGATTTTGGTGATGAGATTGCAGACCTAGTTGATGGTGTTACCAAGCTAGACAAATTGACCTATGGACCGACCGCAGAGGCTGAAACAGTCCGCAAGATGGTTATCGCAATGTCACGTGATATCCGCGTTTTAGTCATTAAGTTAGCTGATCGTCTGCACAACGCACGTACCTGGAAGTTTGTTTCACCAGAAAGTGCGGCACGTAAAGCCCGCGAAACACTTGATATCTACGCACCTTTGGCTCACCGACTTGGCATGAACGCCCTTAAATGGGAGCTAGAAGATCTTTCATTTGAGGTTCTGGAACCTAAAAAGTTTGAAGAAATTTCACGTTTAGTTGCAGAACGTTCACCGTCTCGCGACAAATTAACTGAAGAAGTCATCGGGCTAGTCAAAGAGGATCTAGCGCGTGACCAGATTGACTCAACTGTAACCGGTCGCAAAAAGCATTTCTTCTCTGTCTATCAAAAAATGGTTATTCGTGGGCGAGAGTTCAACGACATCTACGATTTAGTAGGCATCAGAGTATTAGTTAATGATGTTAGAGATTGCTACGCGGTGTTGGGATCTATTCACGCACGTTGGAGTCCAGTACCTGGGCGCTTTAAAGATTACATCGCAATGCCTAAGTTCAATCTGTATCAATCTTTGCACACCACCGTAATAGGGCCCACAGGTAAAGCGATTGAAATTCAAATCCGCACTTATGACATGCATGCTCGAGCAGAATTTGGTATCGCCGCTCACTGGAAGTACAAGCAAGGCCCGGAAAACAACGAATCCTCACCCGAGATGTTGTGGCTTCGCCAATTGCATGAGTGGCAAAAGGAAACTGAAGATCCTTCCGAGTTTCTCGAAGCGTTGCGTTTTGATTTAGGTTCTCCTGAAGTTTTCGTCTTCACACCTAAGGGAAGTGTTGTTGCGCTGCCTGGTGGTTCGACACCGGTGGACTTCGCCTTCTCTGTTCACACGGATGTTGGATTGCGTTGTGCTGGAGCAAAGGTCAATGGACGGTTAGTTCCACTTGAATCTCGACTCAATAATGGAGATGTTGTTGAGATCGTTACCAATAAGAGCGAATCTGCTGGACCAAGTCGAGATTGGCTTAATTTTGTTAAGAGCCCACGTGCACGTTCAAAAATCAAGGCCTGGTTTAGCAAGGAACGTCGTGAGGAAGCAATTGATGCAGGACGCGAATCCATTGCTCGACAGATGCGTAAGGCTGGTCTGCCATTGCAGAAAATCTTCGCGGGTCAATCTTTACTTGAGTTAGCACATGATCTTCGATATTCAGATATTGATGGATTGTATTCAGCGGTGGGGGATGGCCATGTTTCAGCGGCATCTATCATCGACAAGTTAGTTGCCTCACTTGGTGCAGAAGATTCCCATCCTGAACCTACGATGGATGTTTTACCTAACCGAGCTCCCACAACGCGACGTTCAAGCAATGCTGTCGATGTCGAAGGCACTGATGATGTCCTCGTAAAACTTGCACGGTGTTGCACACCTGTTCCAGGAGACTCCATCATGGGCTTCATTACAAAGGGCAGTGGCGTATCAATTCACCGTTCAGATTGCACCAATGCATCAGATCTTCAAAAGCATCAAGCAGATCGTGTGGTCAATGTGAAGTGGCGTACCGGAGCAGCATCTATCTTCCTGGTGAATATTCAAGTTGAAGCGTTGGATCGTGCATCGCTATTAGCTGATGTGACCCGCACCTTGTCTGAACAACATGTAAACATTCTCAGCGCTGCGGTAAGCACATCAAAGGATCGCACCGCATTCTCACGGTTTACCTTTGAAATGGCAGATGCCACACACCTCGATGCGGTTTTAGCAGCGGTACGAAGTATTGAAGGTGTTTACGATGTCTACAGAACTACCAACAACTAATTCATGAGAATTAGTTGAACTCTGCAAGACCCTTTTCCGCTTCAGCCAGCCACACCTTACGTGCAACAGCAGACTCAGATGCTTCCGTTGCCTTCTTGGTGTTACCACTAGCGGCAAACTTTGCAGCTGCCTTTTCATAATTAGCAATTGATTCAGTTAGCTGAGCAACAACCTCTTGAGCACGCTTCTTAGCTGCTGGATCGGTCTTGCGCCAAATTTCTGCTTCAGCCTCTTTGATCGCTGACTCAACTGCGGCAACTCGTGCATCCAATGATGCACGCTTATCGCGGTGGGTCATTCCGATCTTTTCCCATGAACGAAGGTGCTCGTTAAGCGCCTTGCGCGCCTCTTTCACATCTGAGATTGGCAGAAGTGCTTCAATCAATGGCAGCAACTCTTCACGCTTAGCAAGGTTTGCAGCCATAGTGACGTCGCGCTTTTCGAGATCCGCGTTTTTAGCGGTAAAGAATTGATCCTGCGCAGCCTTAAAACGCGCCCACAACTTGGCATCATCATTCTTCTTTCCACGGCCAGCAGCTTTCCACTGATCCATAAGAACTTTATAGCGCTTAGCTGTTGGTACCCACTCAGTAGATGTCGCTAACTTTTCAGCTTCTTCGACAATCTTCTTTTTTGCATCTGCAACTACTGATTGTGTCGCTTCAAGGGATGCAAAGTGTGTACGACGGCGCTTATCAAACTTGTTACGAGATGAAGAGAAACGCTTCCAGAGATCAGCATCTGCCTTCTTCTCTAATCGAGGAGCCGCCTTCCACTCATCGAGCAAAACCTTTAAACGATCTCCAGTTGCTTTCCAGCTTTCTGATAAAGCAAGGCTTTCGGCTTCAGCAACAATCTTTTCCTTTTCAACCAAAATCTGTTCACGGCGAGCAGCCTTTGCTGCTGTTTCAGCGGCTTTCTTAGCCTCGTATGCCTCACGATGACCTTCGATTAGCGGTTCGATCTGTTCAACAGATGCAGCTAATGCATCGAGATCGCCAACACCGTTGAGTTCTTTAACCTGTTCGCGAAGTTTCTTCACTGCAGCGTATGCATCGGATGGAACCATTGCGCCGCTCTTAATACGAGCCGCAAGCAATGCGACCTCAGCTGCTAGTACCTCAAATTTGCGAACGAAGTATGCGAGCGCTTCTTCTGCGCTCTTACCTGGATATGAACCGACCGCTTTTTCTCCATGTGAAGTGCGAACATAAACCGTTCCATCTTCTGCAACTCGACCAAAGGCTGAAGGATCTCCGATTAACGCACTTGCAGCGCTAGCCTGGTGTGGGAAATTCATATCTGTCATGAGAGTGATCCTTTCAGCGCGTTACCTTTATGTAAGGCTCGCTATGTGGTGGGTGCGATGCTTAGAAGATTTGAGCCCTCTAAGCGTGGGTCGAGTGTGGATTGGTATGGCAAAAGGTACCCTGTCCCATGGTGTGAGCGTCAATCGCGCCAATAATGAGCGTGAATGAGGGGGTGAAGAGTTTGCTAATCGACTCTTTTGCCGCCCCAATGTTCGCCACCAACTGTTGGGTCTTGGCACCTAGCGCCGGGAGCGAGTGTGTTGTTATCGATCCAGGCATGCCAGATGTGAGCTCACAGTTAGATGAAATCCTTCAACGCCATAACTTGAAACCAGTAGCGATCATCGCAACCCATGGACATTTAGATCACACCTTCTCTATCCAACCTATCGCCGATGGATATTCGATTCCGGCCTACATTCATAGCGAGGATCGGGCATTTCTGGCAGCCCCTGAAAAACTTCATGGCCAAGAGTTTGTGGCAACTCTTTCAGGGATGAAATTTGTTGAACCAGCGCAAGTTCAAGAGCTGCGCAATGGAGATCTCATTGATTTAGTGGGTCTTTCCTTTAAAGCTATTCACGCGCCCGGACATACCCGCGGTTCTTTAATGTTTGAGGTCTCTGATGAGGTATTAATCAGCGGGGATGTGCTCTTTGCTGGTTCGATTGGTCGTACAGATCTACCAACAGGATCGGCTAAAGATATGGAGGAGACATTGCGTAAGAAAGTTGTGCCCTTGTCTGACCACCTTCAGGTTTTGCCAGGTCATGGCCCTGAAACATCGATGGCCCATGAAAAGAAGAACAATCCGTACCTGAAGAGTTTGGTAGGTCGATACTGATGTCACAACAGAAAATTGCCGCTCCTAAGGGAGTAAGTGAGTACACGCCGCCACGTTCAAGCGCCTTTGAACATGTTCGCAACTGCTTGATTGCACCAGCAAGTAAAGCTGGTTACCAGTTGATTGAGCTTCCAGTTTTTGAGGACACCGAACTTTTCAAACGTGGTGTTGGTGAATCCACCGATGTTGTTTCAAAAGAGATGTACACCTTTGAAGATCGTGGTGGAAGATCTATCACCTTGCGTCCTGAAGGAACAGCGGGAGTAATGCGTTCTGTAATTGAGCATGGATTAGATCGCGGACAACTTCCAGTGAAGGTCTGGTACTCCGGACAATTTTTCCGAGCAGAGCGTCCGCAAGCTGGTCGCTATCGCCAGTTTTATCAAGTCGGCATCGAAGCGATCGGTTTAGATGATCCAGCAATTGATGCAGAGGTTATCGCCATTGCAGATGCAGGGTTTAAAGCGCTGGGCTTAAAGCAGTATCGACTGGAGCTCACTTCATTAGGAGATGCTCAATCACGAGCTGCGCATAAGGTTGAATTATTGAAATTTATTGCAACCTTGCAATTGGATGAAGCAACTGCTGCACGGGCTGCAATTAATCCATTGCGACTATTTGATGATAAACGTGAAGAGATGAAAAAGGCGATGGCCGATGCGCCCCTACTTGTAAATTATTTAAGCGATGCATCTCGTGAGCATTTTGAAACAGTCACCAAGTACTTGGATGCACTTGGTATTACCTATCAACTCAACCCACGCATGGTTCGAGGGTTGGATTACTACACAGGTACAACCTTTGAATTTGTTCATGATTTGCTTGGTGCTCAATCTGGAATAGGTGGCGGTGGTCGCTACGACGGATTAATGGAGCAGTTAGGCGGACAATCGCTGTCAGGAATTGGTTTTGGTTTAGGTGTCGACCGAGCCTTGTTAGCTGCAGAAGCTGAAGGTGTTATAGGTCAGGAAGCCTTTGTTTCCGATCTTTTCATTATTCCTTTAGGCGATGGTGCAAAGCTTCAAGCGCTAACTATCGCCAGTGATCTTCGCGCCAAGGGAAAGCGGGTCGAGGTTGCCTTTGGTGATCGTGCTCTCAAAGGGGCTATGAAGGGTGCAGACAAGAGTGGTGCGACCTATGTGATCGTCCTTGGTGAATCAGAGATTTCTAGCGGAACTGTTGAGTTAAAGGAGATGAAATCCGGCGCCTCAACCTCCGTTAAGATTGAGTCATTGTTCGAAGCTCTCAATAAATAGAATTAGGAATCACAATGTTGCGTTCACATGAAGCTGGATCCCTGCGTAAAACACACGCAGGCGAAACCGTCACTCTCGCTGGCTGGGTATCACGCCGCCGAGATCATGGCGGAGTTGCCTTCATTGATCTTCGTGATGCATCAGGTTCTGTACAGGTAGTAATTCGCGATGAAAAGGTCGCTGGTTCCCTTCGTGCCGAATGGTGTTTGTTGATTACAGGTGAAGTTGTCGCACGCCCTGCAGGAAATGAGAATGCAAATCTTGCAACTGGTGAGATTGAGGTTATGGGGGACACCGTTGTTGTTCTCTCAGAGGCTGCGCCACTTCCATTCCCAGTAGATAGCGGAGATGACACCGATATCAATGAAGAGGTTCGTTTGCGCTACCGCTACCTAGATTTACGTCGCGAAAAGCCAGCTCATAACCTTCGATTACGTTCCAAGGTGACATCAACTATCCGACGTGTGATGGAAGATGAAAACTTCCTGGAGATTGAAACACCATACTTAACTCGCTCTACTCCAGAAGGTGCGCGTGACTTTTTAGTTCCAGTAAGACTCCAACCTGGTTCTTGGTATGCGCTACCTCAATCGCCGCAGCTTTTTAAGCAACTTCTTATGGTTGCAGGAATGGAAAAGTATTACCAAATCGCTCGCTGTTTCCGCGATGAGGATTTCCGAGCTGATCGCCAACCAGAGTTCACTCAGCTGGATATCGAAATGTCATTTATCGACCAAGAAGATATTTTGGCTGTGGCGGAAAAGATCGTTGCGCGAGTCTGGAAGGAAGCGGTTAATTACGATATTCCACTTCCATTAAAGCGTATGACGTATGCAGATGCGATGACCAACTACGGTTCCGATAAACCAGATCTACGTTTCGGAAATCAATTAGTTGATCTGACCTCATTCTTTTCTGAGACTCCATTTCGTGTTTTCCAAGCACCATATGTTGGTGGCGTTGTTATGCCTGGGGGAGCATCATCTGCTCGCCGCGAGTTAGATGCATGGCAAGACTGGGCAAAGGCACGAGGTGCAAAGGGACTTGCATACATTTTGGTCAATGAGGATGGAACCCTTGGCGGACCGGTTTCAAAGAACATCTCTGAAAAAGAGACTGCAGGGATTGTTGCTGCTGCTGGTGCAAAGCCAGGGGATGCGATCTTCTTTGCAGCAGGAGAGAGAACAGCTTCCCTTAATCTTTTAGGAGCGGTTCGACTTGAGATTGGTAAGCGTTGTAATTTAATCGCTGATGGTAAGTGGGAGTTTTTGTGGGTTGTAGATGCTCCGATGTTTGAACCGACTGATGATGGTGGTTGGACCGCGGTTCACCATCCATTCACCGGACCAAAACCAGAGTTTGCCTCAACCTTTAAATCAGATCCTGCATCTGCATTGGCTTATGCCTATGACATCGTGCTGAATGGAACAGAGTTAGGCGGCGGTTCGATACGTATCCATGACCGCACTATTCAAAAGGATGTTTTCTCAGTCATTGGTTTAAGTGATGAAGAAGCATCAAGCAAGTTTGGCTTCTTACTTGAAGCATTTAACTACGGTCCACCTCCACATGGCGGAATCGCATTAGGTCTTGATCGCGTCTGTGCATTGTTGACCGGCTCGGATTCAATTCGTGAAGTTATCGCCTTCCCAAAGACTGCAAGTGGAGGAGATCCATTAACTGGTGCTCCAACTCCAATCACCCCCGCTCAAAGAAAAGAGAGCGGAATAGATTGGGTTCCACAGCCTAAAAACCCGCAAGAGAGTTAAAGGGTCAGGTAGGCTAACAACATGGGTCCAGGTGGAATTGCAACGATAATCGCAGCCTCTTCATTGGCTGTTATCGCGATCGCTATC
>JBDLUF010000005.1:0-23391 GCA_039805445.1 Actinomycetota bacterium
AGATGGCCGATGGTCGAACAATTCGTTATTACGACACCGCTGGCCAAGCGCGTACCGCTCTCGATGCTCGCCCTCAAGAGGAACAACCTGGAATAGGTGAACTTCGCTTAGATCCATTGGTCAATGAGTGGATCGCAATGGCAGCTCACCGACAGGGTCGAATCTTTTTGCCACCGAAAGAGTTGTGCCCTCTGTGCCCAACTACGGGTGAGCTTTTAACTGAGATTCCTGAATCAGATTTTGAAGTTGTTGTCTTTGATAACCGCTCCCCATCCCTGCGACCACCAGTTGGTGATTGGGCACTGCCTGACATTGTTGGACCAGATACCGATTTAGGAACTGCGGCAGGTAAGTGTGAAGTAATTTGTTTTACCGCAGAACACGGAAATGCATTTAAGGATTTATCTGCCCAGCGTGTTCAAGTTTTGCTAGAGGCATGGATCGATAGAACCGCTGAATTATCAAAGGAAAGTTTTATTCAGCACATCGCACCATTTGAAAATCGTGGTGAAGAAATTGGCGTAACCCTTTCTCATCCTCATGGACAGATTTATGCGTACTCCTATCTGCCTCCACGTGTAGAGAAGATGTTGGCAGCGGCAAGTAAGTACCACGAGGAAACCGGCAAGGTTCTCTTTGATGAAGTCGTTGCGCGCGAGCTTTTGGATGAAGAAAGAATCGTTGCCCGCAATGATCGTTGGGTTGCCTATGTTCCATACGCTGCCCGCTACCCATTTGAAATTCATGTCACGCCTCTGAACCCGGTTGCAGATTTAACCGAACTTACTGATTTAGATCGCGATGCATTCCCTGAAATCGCACTTGAAGTAACTCGACGCTTAGATGGCGTATTTGGAATTGAAATGGCGTATATCGCTGCTTGGCATCAAGCACCGGTTCGTGTCGGAAGAGATCTCCTGCGTCTCCATTGGCAGATTACAAGTGTTCGACGTGCACCAGGAAAGTTAAAGTACTTGGCAGGATCTGAGTCAGCAATGGGTGCCTTCATTATGGATATGCGCCCAGAGCAATCTGCTGCACAACTACGCGAAGTAGTTTTGTAATGCGAGTACTAGTCACTGGTGGAACTGGCTATATCGGATCTACCGCTGTTGAGATTTTGCTCGGTCAAGGCTTTGAGATTTCAATTCTTGATGATTGCAGCATGGGGCATGCCGACACTGTGCCAGCGGGTGTGCGTTTCATACAAGGATCATTGCTCAATGCTGCTGAGGTTGCCGATGCTCTAGCTGGATGTAATGCGGTCATGCACTTTGCGGGCAAATCTCTGGTGGGTGAATCTGTAGAAAAGCCTGAGCTGTATCAATCTGTCAATGTTGATGGAACCCGAATTTTGCTGGATGAAATGCGCAAGCAATCAATTATAAAGATCGTATTTTCATCATCTGCTGCAACATACGGTGAGCCAAAGGTTGTTCCAATCCTTGAAACTTCAGAAACCAGCCCAACCAACCCATATGGTGCAACAAAGTTAGCGATTGATCACATGATTACTAAGGAAGCTTCAGAGCATGGAATCTCTGCGGCCTCGCTGCGCTACTTCAATGTAGCTGGTGCTCTGAAAGCAGATCGTGGCTGGCTCGCAGAACGCCACAACCCCGAGACTCACTTGATTCCAAATGTTTTGCGCAGCACGCAAGCAAACCCAGTAAAGATTTTTGGTACAGATTGGCCAACAACCGATGGCACCTGCATCCGAGATTATGTTCATGTGATTGATTTAATTGATGCACATATAAAAGCGCTGAACTCTTTAGGCGCAGCAGGACATGAAATTTATAACTTAGGTAGTGGTTCTGGTTACTCGGTTCGCGAAGTAGTTAAAGCTGCAAGTGATGCCATCGGTCATCAGATCCCTTTTGTTGATTCACCGCGCCGCGCAGGAGATCCAGCGGTACTTATCGCAGATATTTCAAAGGCTAAGAGAATGCTTGCGTGGGAACCAACCCGAGATATGACAACAATGGTCGCCGATACCCTTAACTCAATGGCTTAATCATGAGCAGGATTGAAGAAAAGTTTTTAGAGACCTTTGGTGAAGAGCCTGATTTAGTTGCCGCTGCACCTGGTCGAGTAAATCTGATCGGCGAGCATATTGATTACAGCGATGGTTTTGTTCTGCCCTTTGCAATTAAAGATCGAACCCTAGTCGCCGCCAGAAAACGAAATGACTCAACGGTTCGAATCGCATCTGCTCAACGCAGAAACAAGGTGGTAACAGTTGATATTAATCAGGTTAAGCCTGGTCTCAAGGGTGAATGGGAGCGTTACGCACTCGGTGTCTTGTGGTCCATGGGAGTTAAAGATGGCGTGGATCTCATGATCGATGGCCATGTTCCACTAGGTGCTGGCTTGTCATCATCTGCCGCCCTTGAATGCTCTGTTGCAACTGCGATGAATCACCTCTTTGATTTGGGATTTAATCTTGAAGAGTTAGCCCGTTTAACTCAAAAAGCTGAAAATCAATATGTGGGCGTTCCATGCGGAATCATGGATCAATCCGTTTCATTAATGGCTACACAAGGATCAGCGCTACTTCTGGATTGCCGAGATCTTTCTACCAAGAACATTCCATTTGATGTTGCATCCAGCGGTTTAGAGCTCCTGATCATTGATACCCAAGCCCATCACGCTTTAACTGATGGTGGATATGCAGAACGTCGTGCATCCTGCGAATCGGCGGTTGCAAAGTTAGGTATTACCTCGCTGCGCGAATTAACAATAGAAAAGCTACAAGAATCTGCTGCCTTACTTACTGAAACAGAGTTCATTCGTGTTCGTCACGCTGTTACGGAAATGAAGCGGGTTTTGGATTGTGTCGACGCGTTGAGTGCCTCCGATTTTGAAAAGGTAGGTCAGTTGATCAACCAATCACACATCTCTTTGCGTGATGATTACACCGTTTCTTGCCCCGAATTGGATACCGCGGTCGATGCAGCACTTGCTGCGGGTGCGTTAGGTTCGCGAATGGTAGGCGGAGGATTTGGCGGAAGTGCAATCGCATTGATTCAGGCATCAAAAACAACCGAAACAATTAAGGCGATTGAAAAAGCATTTTCACAAAAAGGATTTAAAGCTCCGCGATTCTTTACCTCTTTGCCAAGTCAAGGCGCAGAGCTTCTTTCGCGGCGCTGATTACAAAGGGGTAATTGAAAGAACTTCTACCCCACCGATTGCACCTAATACATTGAGCAAATCGGTTGGATCGCTTCCTGGCACAGCAACAGTGATGTCATCGTAACCACGACCATCTTCAGATTTCACAACCGCGAGCGCACGAATATCTCCACCAGCTGCTCCAATTGCAGAAGCTAATAATCCAAGTGAACCCGGGCGATCTGGGATTGCTACGTTAAGTTGAAATAGTGCCATGGCTTAACAATACCCTGACACTATTTCAACCACGCATTTTTAATTAGGCGGCTGGATCAATTAGAAGGCGCTGATCCGAGTGTGACTTTGAAGCTCTTAGAGCCACCGGTCGGAAGTTCCACTGTCACGGAAATAGTTGCTCCTGGAGCGTATGAGCGAATCTTCACAATCGCGCCCACCTGATCAGCGATCTTTACTCCATCGATAGAGGTAATGACAGAACCTGCTGGGATCCCAGCCTTCTCTGCACCCTCATTAGGACTTAAGCGACCTATCTTTGCACCAGTTCCGGTGTAGGTAGTATCAAAGAAAACTCCAAGCACAGGTCGGGTTGATTTACCGTTAGCGATTAACTCATCGATAACTCGCTTAGCCTCATTAATTGGAATTGAGAAGCCCAATCCGATGCTTCCGCTGGTTCCCCCAGAAGACAAAGTCGCAATCGCGGAGTTAACACCGATGATTCTTCCCTGAGAATCAAGCAGCGCTCCCCCTGAGTTTCCAGGGTTAATTGCCGCATCTGTCTGAATCGCATTTACATAGGACTCTGCCCCGATAGTTCCTGTTGTAACAGGACGGTTAAGCGCTGAAATTATGCCACTTGTTACTGTGCTGGCTAACCCCAATGGAGATCCAATTGCAACAACTGATTCACCAACACTAATTTTTGAAGAGTCTCCGACAGTTACAGTTGGAAGGTTGCCACGATTGATTTTGATAACCGCTAGATCGTAGGCGATATCCCGACCAACAATTTGTGCAGGAACCACATCACCATTGAGAAGTTCAACGGTGATTGTGCCGCTTGTTGCCGCCGCTTCAATTACATGGTTATTGGTAATAATAAATGAGCTGGTCTTATCTGTCTTATAGATAGATCCGCTACCTGTGCCGGTACCAGCAGCAGCTACAACTTTGATGGATACAACTGAAGGTGTAACAACAGCTGCAATGCTTTTCACATCAATAGTTGGTGCACCTAAAGTAAGCCCAGTTCTTGTTTTTGAACAGCCATTTGAACCAGCAAGATAAATCGCTTGCGACTTCTTATCCACACATACTTTAACGCCCAGCGGCTCAGATGTTGCCGCGGTTGCGACACCGCCAGCCAAAGTTGCTCCTAAAAGGAATCCTGCAATTACCTTTGTCGATGTTCTCTTCATCTCAACCTCTTTCATAGTTAACAACAACCTGTCACTACTACCTGAGAGAAAGTTTAGAAACGCCTTACTTATTGGTGCAACTTATACGAGCACTACCCAGCCGCTCTTTACTGCAACCTTCACAGTTGGAAGTGGGTCTACTGCGGGGCCTGTCACAACTGCACCCTTTTTAAATGGATTAAAGCTTGCATTGTGGACTGAACACACCAATAACTTTTTAGGGCTGAAGTACTTTGTTAATCCACCTTGGTGGGTACAAATAGTTTGATATGCAAAGACACCGGTCTTGGTGCGAAATAGAAGTGCCGGAGCGCCATTGGCTAATTGGAATTGATACGTCCCACCCACCTTGATCTTATTAAGACGTATGACTCTAGTGTTAGCAGCCTGTGCTCGACTTCCTACAAGAGATGTTGCAACGCCGGCCAGAGCCATGCGAAGTGCGGAGCGTCGTGTGAGTTTCATATGCTCCCTGACTTGGATTCGAACCAAGAACCTGTCGATTAACAGTCGACTGCTCTGCCGTTGAGCTATCAGGGATTACTCGTGCAAGCGCAAACTCTAGCGCACACACGCTGAAGGGCAAAAATTAGAGCCTTACTTAAAGGCTGCCGAGCGCCAGATCATGCAGTGAGCGACGGGCGCTTTCTAGGGCTACTAATTGGGCAAAGGCGGCGTTGTACTCAATCTCATTTTCTACAGGGTTGAGGCGTTGAAGTGATGATTTGAGATCAGCGATAGATCGTGAAATTGCAACCTCACGAAGTCGGGCGACGATACTTGCAACATAGAGCTGGGTTGGCTTTCCATCGGCGCGAATTGGTTCGACGGTAAGTTCAGTGAACAGCGCTCGTAAGTTTTCATCGGTGATCACCTCTGGTGAAATCTTCTCATGTGTATCAATCGCAGTACGCATTGCGCTGTAAGCAGGATGGGTGAAAGCACCTGGTTCAATTGAACTCCACAGATCACCCTCAAAGAGTTGTGGCTCCTGCAAACGAGATTTAAGGACTTCACGTTCTAGAATCAAACGAGCCTCATTGGGATCTGGTCTGAAGTTTGGCTGTGTGGGTACTTCTTCAACAACTTGACGAGATTGTTGTGGAGCAGCTTTGGCACCTTGTGCAACTGCGCGGGTAACTATCTCAACCTCAACACCTAACCAACCTGCAAGCAAACGTGTGTATTCAGGCCGCAATGACTTGTCTCGAATCTGTGCAACCAATGGTGCTGCGGCATTTAATGCATTCACACGACCTTCGGCGGTATCTAATTTGTGATGTGCAAGCTCTGCACGGATGGCAAACTCAAAAAGAGGAACTCGACGAGCAATCAAATCACGAAGGGCCAGATCACCCTTTTCTTGACGTAGTTCGCATGGATCTAATCCATCTGGTTCAACGGCAACAAAGGTTTGGGTTACAAACTTTTGATCCTCACTAAATGCTCGAAGGGCGGCCTTTTGACCTGCAGCATCACCATCGAAGGTAAAGATAACTTCGCCACGGAAGGAATCATCATCCATCAAGAGACGACGCAAAATTCTGATGTGATCAGCGCCAAAGGCGGTTCCACATGTTGCAACCGCGGTTGTTATTCCTGCAAGGTGAGCGGCCATGACATCGGTGTATCCTTCAACAATCACCGCCTGGCGCTTCTTTGCAATCTCTTTTTTAGCTACATCTAGGCCGTAAAGAACCTGACTCTTCTTATAAATCGGGGTTTCAGAGGTATTCAAATACTTTGGACCTTGATCCTCTTCATCACTTGCTAACTTTCGAGCACCAAATCCGACGATGTCACCAGAGATATCTTTAATCGGCCACATCAAACGATTGCGAAACTTATCAATTGGTCCGCGTTGACCCATCTTGGACAAACCAGCAAGCTCCAGCTCGTCAATTGAGTAGCCAAGTGCACGCAGATGTTTTGTTAACCCATCCCATTCATCAGGTGAGTACCCAACGCCAAACTGTTGGCAGGCGGCTTTATCAAAGCCACGTTTAGTTAATAGATCGCGACCATGCGCCGCGTTAGGAGAGGTATTGAGTTGTTCTTGATAAAACTTTGCGGCCTCTGCATGGGCAGCGATTAAACGGTTACGAGTGCCTGATGTAACAACTGGACCAGAAGACGCAGAGTTTCCTTCTTCATACCGCAGGGTGTAGCCGATGCGATCTGCTAAACGTTCAATGGTTTCGGTGAAAGTTAAATGATCGATCTTCATTAAGAAAGCGATGACATCGCCACCGGTTTGGCAACCGAAGCAATGAAAATATCCCTTGCTTGGCGTTACATGAAATGAGGGTGATTTTTCATCATGAAATGGACACAAACCCTTTTTCTGACCGCCGCCAGCATTTTTTAATTGAACGTAATCTGCAACAACCTCATCGATTGGAGCACGGTCGCGAATGTATGCAACATCCTCTTCCTTAATGCGACCGCTCATACCCTCACCTTACCGATTCGCTAGTAAGCGTGCATGAAGGGCGTATGCGCCAGGATCAGTCAGCGCGGCAACTTGATCAATTATCACGCGCATTTTGGCGGTTTCATCGGAGGCTTCATTCCAAGGCTTTTGGAAAAAGGAGTCCATCTCGTGTGGATGCTTGAGCAACATCTCAACAAGCTCTTTGATGATGACATGTTGCTTTGCATAGCGATCTTGCGAGTGTGCAGCGTTAATTAAGTAATGACCTGCAATGGCTTTGAGGAAATCTACTTCGATCTTTTGCTCACGTGGAATCACTAAATCAGCGCTATAACGAGAAAGGGGTCCATCTCCATGAACCTTGCGTGTTTCAAGCTCGGCAGCTAAAACAAAGCGACCAATTAACTGGCTCGTCGAATCCTTGAGTCGAGCAAGGCTTCTGTGGCTTCCATCGTAGTAATGCGGCCAAGCAGACAATGATGACAATCGAGCGTGAGCATCAACAGCTTCTTGTTCAGTTGCATCACTCTTGTAATCTTTAGTCATTACCGAATACAGCTGAGAAAAATCATTACTGAAGTTCTTGACTGAAACCTGTCCTGCAAAGATTGCATCCTCTAAATCATGCACTGAGTATGCGCAGTCATCAGACCAATCCATGATCTGGGCTTCAATACACTTCTTACCAACTGGTGCGCCTTTCCTCATCCATGTGAAGATCTCGACATCATCGTCATAGACACCAAACTTGCGAGGATTTTCAGCGCGAGGCCATGGGTACTTGGTTGCTCCATCTAATGATGCGCGAGTTAAATTCAGGCCAATGCTCTTTCCGTCGGCATCAACAGTCTTTGCTTCGAGTCGGACTAGCAATCTAAAACTTTGCGCATTACCTTCAAAGCCACCAAAATCTTTAGCTATCTCAGCAAGTGCTTCTTCGCCATTGTGACCAAATGGTGGATGACCTAAGTCGTGTGACAAACATGCGGTGTCTTGTAGATCAGGATCTGCACCTAGTGATTCACCAAGTTCGCGGCCGATTTGAGCGCACTCCAAAGAGTGTGAAAGGCGAGTGCGTTGAAAGTCATTTTCCCAGGGGACTGCAACTTGTGTTTTTGCAGCAAGGCGTCGAAGCGAGGCCGAGTGAATTACTCGTGCACGATCACGCATGAACTCGGTTCTACCTGCACGTTTGGCAGGTTCATCGAGAAACCGTTCTTGATCATGATTGGTGTAGCTCACGGAAGTACCTTAGTAACAATGTCTGCACCTGGTAAGTGATCACTTATATGAATACCTCGTCGTCCAACGGTGATGTACGCCAAATACGCTGCCGCTTCACGCAGAAGATAGCGATATCCACTGTTATCAAGGGTATTTGGCCCTGTTTGAACAGGTGAACAGGTTCCTAGAACTCCTTGGTCATTAGCCATCTTTATTGCACGTGCGCAGTGAAAAGGATCGGTAACAATAATGACATCACTGACGTAACGCTTTTTCATTACAGCTGCGTAAGCCTTCGTACTTGCCAATGTGTCACGACCCTCTGCAACCGCAGTGATTTTCTTGGAAGGAACGCCGTTGTTTCGTAGCCAGTACTTTCCGGATGCCGCTTCAGTTGTGCGATCACCAGGAGCACCCGCACCAACGGTAATGATTGATGGCGCATATCCAAGTTTGTAAATTCGTTGCGCTTCAACCAAGCGGGCTTCAAGTGCATCGCCAGGTTTTCCATTGAGCTGGGCAGTTCCTAAAACAACAATCACATCAGCTTGTCGCACTACAGGGTTATTTGCAGCTCTCCATACCTGCGAGACTCCATAGGCAGGACCAATTAAAGCAAGAATCACAATGACGGTAATTGTGCGACGAATCCATCTAAAGAGAAACATTTATCCGCCTGAAAACGCATCCTCTAGTTCAACATGAACTAGTTCATCTGGATCATTGAGCCAACCATCGGGCAATGTTGGTGGGCGACCATGACTTGTACGTCCACGAGGCTTTTCTCCAACTTCAGTTGGGTATGGCTGATCCTCTAATTGATCCAGAAGATTGCGCATCTCTTGAAGTGAAGAAACCATTCCTAAATCATGTCGAATCTCGCGTGGAACACGGAAGCCCTTGAGGTACCAGGCCATGTGCTTTCGCATATCGCGCATTCCGCGATCTTCAGATTCTAAGTACTCAACAATTAAATTAGCGTGACGGAACATAACTTCGCGGACTTCATGCAAAGTTGGTGTAATTTGCTTTCCTTCGCCCTTAAGCGCTGACACAAGATCGGTAAATAACCACGGACGTCCTAAACAGCCACGACCAACGACAACTCCGGCACATCCGCTTTGCTCCACCATCGATACCGCATCGCTGCCAGACCAGATATCGCCATTACCTAAAACAGGTACTCCTGTTGGTTTTAAGTGCTCAACAAGACGAGCAATTGCAGACCAATCCGCTTTACC
Organism: Actinomycetota bacterium; assembly: GCA_039805445.1. Taxonomy (GTDB): domain Bacteria; phylum Actinomycetota; class Actinomycetes; order Nanopelagicales; family Nanopelagicaceae; genus Planktophila. Next base: position 9,456 of record JBDLUF010000005.1, read on the forward strand.
TTCATACATCTGCGCAGCGGTACGTGCATGCAGCGCAACCCAAGCAACACCTAAATCTGCGGCAGATTGCGCAGCCTCTAGGTATGTTTCATGATCGCTGTCGATACCAATGCGCATCTTTACTGTTACTGGAATTCCAAATGGTTTTGCTGCTTCAACAGCGGCACCCACAATATTTGTAAAGAGCTTGCGCTTAAATGGAAGCGCTGCTCCCCCGCCCTTACGAGTCACCTTAGGTACTGGGCAACCAAAGTTCATATCGATATGGTCGGCAAGGTTTTCCTTACCAATCATTGTTACCGCAGCTCGCATTGTTGTTGGATCAACGCTGTACAACTGAACTGAACGTGGCCACTCATCTTTACCAGGAACAATCATTCGCATTGTCTCTGGTCGTCTCTCAATTAACGCTCGTGCGGTAACCATTTCGGAAACAAATAAACCTGCGCCTTGTTCGCGGCAGAGCGTGCGAAATGGTGCATTGGTAATTCCGGCCATGGGTGCGAGAACAACCGGCGGATCAATGTAATGATCACCGCTTGCTAGTGGAAGTAAGAGTGGTTTTAGCAACCTAGTAAACGAGGTGCTAACCATGCCTCGACCTGATCCAGGCCGATGCGCTCTTGCGCCATTGTGTCGCGATCGCGAATTGTTACCGCATTATCTTCAAGTGTCTCGAAGTCAACGGTGATGCAGTATGGAGTACCGATCTCATCTTGGCGACGGTAACGCCGTCCAATCGCACCTGCATCATCAAAATCAATATTCCAGTTCTTGCGAAGCTGTGCAGCAAGATCACGGGCCTTTGGTGAAAGATCAGCGTTACGTGACAGCGGCAAAACCGCTGCCTTAATTGGTGCCAAGCGATGATCTAGCTTGAGTACTGCACGCTTTTCCATCTCGCCCTTGCTATTTGGTGCTTCATCTTCCGTAAACGCATCCATCAAGAAGGTCAGGGTGCAACGATCTACACCTGCTGCAGGCTCGATTACATATGGTGTCCAGCGCTCACCCTTTTCTTGATCAAAGTAAGAAAGATCCTTACCTGATGCAGCCGAGTGTGCCTTGAGGTCGAAATCTGTACGGTTTGCAATACCTTCAAGCTCGCCCCATTCAGTTCCGGCGAATTCAAACTTGTATTCGATATCTGCGGTGCGCTTTGAATAGTGTGACAACTTTTCCTTTGGATGATCGTAGATACGTAAGCGATCTGGGTTAATGCCTAGATCTACATACCAAGCAAGACGAGTGTCGATCCAGTACTGGTGCCATTCTTCATCGCTTCCAGGAACAACGAAAAACTCCATCTCCATCTGCTCAAACTCGCGGGTGCGGAAGATGAAGTTTCCAGGTGTGATTTCATTACGGAAAGATTTACCGATTTGGCCAATACCAAAAGGTGGCTTCTTGCGAGATGTCGTCATTACCTGATCAAAGTTAATAAAGATTCCTTGCGCAGTTTCTGGACGTAGGTATGCAAGACCTGATTCATCTTCAACAGGTCCTAGAAAAGTCTTGAGCAAACCACTGAACTGCTTTGGTGTTGTGAACTGACCTTTGTTTCCACATGCAGGACAGTTAATATCAGTTAAGGATTCAGGCTTCTTCTTGTGCTTTGCCTCGTACGCCTCTTCTAGGTGATCGGCGCGGTAACGCTTGTGACAAGCGGTGCATTCTGTTAAAGGATCACTAAATGTTGCAACGTGTCCTGATGCTTCCCACACTTCCTTTGCCAAGATGACACATGAATCAAGGCCGACAACATCTTCGCGGCCCATAACCATGGATTTCCACCATTGACGCTTTACATTGTTCTTAAGCTCGACTCCGAGTGGGCCGTAATCCCATGATGCGCGAAGTCCGCCATAAATTTCAGATGATGGGTAAACAAACCCACGACGCTTTGCAAGTCCTACGATATTTTCTAAACGGTCCGTTGCCACAATAATCTCCATCCGGCTGGCTGTCGGCGGTCAGCAACTGGTGTTACTTCCGTACGAGAATTTTACTCTGTGTATGGCCGTTCGTAGGCACCTGGCTCATCGATAGCTTGAGCGAGCAACGGGATCGCATTCATCTTTACATTGAGATTGCTTAGCGCTCTACGATATGAACCCACATTTTCCCAATGGGTAACAAGTGACCACAAAGTTGTGTCATCGAGGTTTTGCCCAAACTCACCGCTGACAAAACCTGCGCACGCGGAAAAGGCATCGAGGGCTATGGATAGCTGCCCCTCAAAATGAGAGGCCTCGGCCAATGGGGTTGAAAATCGAGCGATTGCGAGCATGGGCTGAGCGTATCGGCTCGGATTTGGAAATGATAATCATTTCCATTTACTGATACTGTACAGATATGAACATCGCCATCATCCTCGCAGCCCTTACCGCCATATCCACCTTCGCCGGAGGCGCTCTCGCCCTCAAATCCAGAGATCGACTTCACCTGGTTCTCGGATTATCAGCCGGCTTACTTCTAGGTCTTGTTGCATTTGATCTACTTCCTGAAGTTTTTGAGTTAGGAACTGGGGAATTTCTACATGCCCCAACTGTTTCAATTGCATTGATCGGTGGTTTCTTGCTTTTGCACTTTTACGAGCAAATCTTTGGTTCACATGAGCCGGCTGAATCAGATTATGGCCACGACCACAAGCATGCTCACAATTTCACCGGTGCCTTGGGAGCCCTTGCAATGGGTGGACATGTTTTTCTCGATGGTTTGGCGTTAGGAGTTGCATTTACAGTTGATTCAAAGCTAGGTGTTGCAGTCTTTATTGCACTATTAGTTCATGCTTTTAGTGATGGGCTCAATACCGTGTCATTTATGATCAAATCAGGGTTGTGGGGGAAAAAGAGTTTTGCGCTTTTAGGAGTTGATGCAATAGCTCGTATCGGCGGTGCAGCAATTGGAACTACTTTGGTACTCAGTGATAACTTCGTTGCACTCTATTTAGCAGCATTTTCTGGAATTGTAATTTATTTAGCAACGGCTCACATCCTGCCTGAAGCCCACTCTCGTCACTCATCACGCTGGACGATGTTTGCAACAATTACAGGAGTCTTAATTATGTGGGGATTAGTCGCTTACCTTCATGAATAAATCTGACATTAAATTGATTGCAGTTCTCGAGCGAACTGGTGGTTTTGCCAGCGCTCAAGAGCTGCATCAAATTCTGCGCAGAGAAGGCGATGGGATTGGTTTAACAACGGTTTATCGCGCTTTGCAATCACTTGTAGATGACAAGATCGTGGATCTCCTGCGCCGTGAAGATGGTGAGGCAATTTATCGTTTGTGCGGTGATACCCATCATCACCATTTAGTGTGCAAGAGCTGTGGCGACACAGTAGAAATCGAAGGTGGCGCAATTGAAAAATGGGCCAAAACTATGGCTGAAGAACATGGCTTTAGAGATGTTGGGCATACAGCGGAGATCTTCGGTATCTGTTCGAAGTGCTAGTTCTTAAGCCTTCCCGCTAGCTCTTCAATTCGGCAATCGCTACGCTTTTCCGAATCTTCGATCTCTGGATGAGTACTCCTCAATAGCTTTCCACAAAGTTTTGCGAGTGACATCTGGCCACAGCACATCCATAAAGACAAATTCTGCGTAAACACTTTGCCATGGCAAAAAATTGCTGGTGCGCTGCTCCCCCGATGAACGCAGGAAAAGATCTACATCGCTCATTTGTGGGGAATCAAGGTATTTAGCAAATACCTTTTCAGTAATTGCATCGGCCTTAATCTTGCCCCGTTTAACATCGCGAGCAAGTTCCGTTGCAGCATCCACAATTTCAGAACGTCCACCATAGTTAACGCACATATTTAAAGTTAAAATTTTGTTCTTCCTAGTGAGCTCTTCTGCTTCTTCAAGCTCTTTAATAACGGTGCTCCATAAACGCTTGGGGCGACCTACCCAGCGAATGCGAACTCCCATCTCATTCATCTGATCTCGACGCCTGCGAATAACATCGCGATTAAAGCCCATTAAGAACTTCACCTCATCGGGTGAGCGTCGCCAATTTTCAGTTGAAAATGCATAGGCACTAATCTCTTTAACGCCGTATTCAATTGCACCTTCTACAACATCAAATAACGCAGCTTCGCCGGCTTCATGTCCTGCGGTGCGTGGCAGACCTCTTTGCTGCGCCCAACGTCCATTGCCATCCATAACGATTGCAACGTGATGAGGAATCTTTATCGTCATACCCGCTCCACCATTGGAAGTGAACGCAAGCCGCGTTCAAGGTGCCATTGTAAATAAGCTGCGATCAAACCACTAGCCTCTCGGCGATGCTTTCCTTCGCTGGCCGTTGCACTATCCCAGTCGCTACTGAGTAGCGCACCCATAAGCTCAAGGGTTTCGGGTGCTGGTGTTGCGCATGCTGATGGTCGGCAATCAGCACACACTGATCCACCGCCGACCAATGAAAAATAACGATGTGGTCCAGGTTTTTCACATCGAGAACAGATCGTCATCGATGGTGCGTACCCTGCAACAGCAAGTGACCTCAGTAGAAATGCATCCAGGATTAACAATGGTTCGTAACGATTTTCAGCCAGAGCTTTCATCCCGCCCACAACTAACTGAAACTCTTGTAAGGCGGGTTCATTTTCTTGACTAGTGAATCTCTCGGCAGCTTCCAGGATTGCTGCAGCAATTGTCCAGCGCTGATAATCCTCAGTTAACGCTTCTCCGTAGTTCATAAGCGCTTCAACTTGGGTAACGGTGTCAAAGGTTTTTCCGGTGTACAACTGAATATCAACATGGCTGCCGGGTTCAAGTCGCGCGCCAAACTTAGATTTTGTGCGACGCACACCTTTTGCGACACCACGGATTCGCCCATGATCACGGGTCAGCATGGTGATGATGCGATCGGCTTCACCTAATTTTTGGGTGCGCAGGACGATTGCCTCATCCCGGTACAAACTCATACGGGTAAAGGTAGTGTGTGAATTAACGAATTGCGCGGTTTATCGCAGACACGACAGCCTTTAATGAGGCGGTTGTGGTGTTTGGATCGATTCCGACGCCCCAGAAGACATCGCCATCGATTGCGCACTCAAGATATGCCGCAGCGGATGCATCTCCACCTGCAGAAAGTGCATGCTCGAAGTAATCAAGTACGCGAACATCAACACCGTATGCCTGCAAAATATTACAGAAGGCTGCGATTGGTCCATTGCCCTGGCCTTTGAGTTCATGCAACTGACCGCGATCAGTCAGCGAAACTGTTAGGTAAACATCTTCACCAAGAACAGAGCTTTGTGACAACCCCTTCAGACGGAAACGTCCCCACGGTGCACCTTCAGTTGGTAGGTACTCATCCTCAAAGATGTTCCAAAGATCTTCAGCACTTACCTCGCCACCTTCGGCATCTGTCTTTGCTTGAACATTTTTAGAAAATTCAATTTGCAAACGTCGAGGTAAATCAAGATGGTGCTCGTTCTTCATTAAGTAAGCAACGCCGCCCTTACCTGATTGTGAGTTCACACGAATCACAGCTTCATATGAGCGACCAATATCTAATGGATCGATGGGCAAGTAAGGGATAGCCCAAGTGTGATCACGCACCTCTTTACCTGCAGCCTTTGCATCACGTTCTAAATGATCAAAGCCCTTCTTAATTGCATCCTGGTGTGAACCAGAGAAAGCGGTAAATACAAGATCTCCACCGTAAGGGTGGCGTTCAGGTACACGTAACTGATTTGCGTATTCAACGGTGCGACGAACCTCATCGATATTTGAGAAATCAATGTGTGGGTCGATGCCATGTGTAACCATGTTCAGACCAAGGGTTACAAGGCAAACATTTCCGGTGCGCTCACCATTTCCAAAAAGTGTTCCTTCGATGCGATCAGCGCCTGCTAAATAGCCAAGCTCTGCCGCTGCAACTCCGGTGCCTCGATCATTATGAGGATGAAGGGAAACAATTACGCTGTCGCGATTACATAAGTTACGACACATCCACTCGATTGAATCGGCGTACACATTTGGCATCGCTAATTCAACAGTTGCCGGAAGGTTCATAATCGTCTTCCACTGCGGGGTTGGCTTCCAGACATCATTAACCGCGTTACAAACTTCGACCGCAAATTCAAGCTCTGTACCTGTATATGACTCAGGTGAGTACTCAAATGACACCTTTGTCTCTGGAACAGTTGCCATCAGATCTAGGCAGATCTGAGCTGCATCTGTTGCAATCTTCTTGATGCCCTCTTTATCAAGACCAAAAACCACACGGCGCTGCAAAGTAGAAGTCGAGTTGTATAGGTGAACGATCGCTTGCTTTGAACCCTTGATAGCTTCAAAGGTACGAACAATTAAAGCTTCGCGAGCCTGCGTTAAAACCTGGATTACAACATCATCTGGGATCAAGTTTTCTTCGATGATCTTTCGAACAAAATCAAAATCTGTTTGGCTGGCACTTGGAAAACCAACTTCGATTTCCTTGTAGCCCATTTCAACAAGAAGTTTGAACATCGCTAACTTGCGAGGTGTATCCATCGGATCGATAAGGGCTTGATTTCCATCGCGAAGATCTACTGAACACCACTTAGGTGCCTTTGTAATCTTTTTGTTTGGCCAGGTGCGATCTGCAAGATCTACCGGATGAAATGGCGCATAACGATGCACAGGCATCTGTGACGGTACTTGGTGAGGAAAGTTCATGTAATGCTCCTTGGTAATTTAATGGGCGGGCTTTGTCATGCGTGAACCGGTACGACAAACCCCGCGGCGAGGGGACCGGTTATTTGGCCCCGCCACGGCAGCTAAGGAGGAGGCTGCGGTTGATCATGGGTAAAGGGTAACGCGAGTATTAAAGGACTGGCAAGTAACGATCGAGTTCGAAAGCACTTACCTGACGACTGTAATCAAGCCACTCTGCACGCTTATTGCGTAATACATACTCAAATACATGCTCGCCCAAGGTTTCGCGAACTAATTGGCTCTTCTCCATTTCAATGATCGCTTCATTGAGATTTGAAGGTAGCGCTACCGGATTCTTTGAATCCTCAAGAATGTACTTTTCTTCAACGCCCTTGAGTCCTGCAGCAAGCATCACCGCATATGCAAGGTATGGATTGCACGCTGTATCGGGAGAACGGAACTCAATACGTGTTGAGTTTTCCTTCTTTGGCTTATACATCGGTACTCGTACCAATGCGCCACGATCACTTTGTCCCCAGTTAGCAAAAGCTGGAGCTTCTCCTCCACCATGTAAACGCTTGTAAGAGTTAACCCATTGATTTGTGATCGCCGTAATTTCCGGAGCATGCTTAATTAATCCAGCAATAAAACTACGACCAACCGCTGAAAGATTGAACTCTGCTGTTGGATCATAGAAAGCGTTGTCTTCGCCCTTAAACAATGAAACGTGGGTGTGCATTCCACTGCCTGGATGATCGGTAAAAGGCTTTGGCATGAATGAGGCATGGAAGCCTTGATCCATCGCAACCTCTTTAATGACATGACGGAAGGTCATAATGTTGTCTGCAGTTGTTAATGCATCTGCATAACGAAGATCAATTTCCTGTTGCCCGGGCGCGCCTTCATGGTGAGAGAACTCAACGCTGATGCCCATTGCTTCTAGCAAAGTAATCGCTTGGCGACGGAAGTCATGTCCCACCGCTGCTGGCGTGTGATCAAAGTAGCCGCCTTGATCGACGGGAACTGGTGCAACACCTGCTTCAGGAGGATTCTTAAATAAGAAGAACTCGATTTCAGGGTGGGTGTAACAGGTGTACCCCATCTTTGCCGCTTTATCTAAGGTGCGACGTAAAACATTTCTTGGATCGGCTGGAGATGAAGTTCCATCTGGCATTGCGATATCGCAAAACATGCGAGCAGCACCTGGAGCTTCGGTACGCCAGGGCAAGATTGAAAATGTTGCAGGATCTGGTTTTGCCAACATATCTGATTCGGTAACGCGAGCAAATCCTTCAATCGCTGAACCATCAAAACCGATACCTTCAGCAAAAGCATTTTCTAACTCAGCTGGTGCGATTGCAACAGATTTTAGAAAGCCCAATACATCCGTAAACCACAAACGGATGAAACGGATGTTGCGCTCTTCCAAGGTACGAAGTACGAACTCCTGCTGCTTATTAGTATCTGCTGACATGGCTGCATTCTTACAAATGCAGGTTACGGCTATGTTAACTAGCCATGGTTGGCTTAAATTACGAAGAAATCAGCCTTATCTAGCAGGGTCTTAGGGGCTAAATCGCTGGTAATTACAGCGTTAGCGCTGATACGGGAGCCAGAACCAACAGTGATATTTCCAAGCACTCGAGCACCGGCTCCGATAATTACATCGTTACCAATAGTTGGGTGGCGCTTTCCATGTTCAATGCCGCGAGCTCCCAAAGTTACATCGTGATACAGCATCACATCATCACCAATCACCGCTGTCATTCCAATAACAACTCCCATTCCATGGTCGATAAAGAAACGTCGACCAATAGTTGCACCTGGATGAATTTCAATTCCAGTTGTTGATCGGACAAGATTTGAGTGAATTCGTGCGATTAACTTCAAACCACGCTTCCATAAGAAATGTGAGATTCGATGTCCCCACACCGCATGCACACCTGGGTATGCCAAAGCGACCTCTAAACGATTACGTGCAGCCGGATCGTGACTTAACGCGTTGTCGAGATCTTCAAGAATGCGGCTAAAGATTGGCATGAATTAATCAACCAAATCCTCATAAAGAACTGTTGATAGGTAACGCTCACCAGCAGATGCGCAAATAACTGCAATATTCTTGCCCGCAAACTCTGGGCGCTTTGCAATTTCAATAGCCGCCCACAAAGTTGCTCCTGATGAAATTCCAGCAAGGATTCCTTCTTCAGCAGCTGCACGACGTGCGTACTTCATCGCATCCTCTGCTGTTGCATCCAAGATCTCGTCATACACAGTGCGATCCAAAATGTTAGGAATAAAGTTTGGTCCAATTCCTTGTAGCGGGTGTGGTCCCGGAGCTCCACCATTTAAAATTGGCGATGCAGCAGGTTCAACACCAAATACCTTGATTGCAGGGTTCTTTTCCTTCAAGAAGCGACCTGTTCCAGTAATTGTTCCGCCAGTTCCAATACCTGACACAAATGCATCTACCTTGCCATCTAGATCGCGCCAGATTTCTGGGCCAGTTGTCTTGTAGTGAATTGCAGGTCCTGCTTCATTTTCAAATTGGCGAACTAAAACAGCACCTGATTCAGCTAGCTTTTCAGCTGCAGCAACCGCACCCTTCATACCTTCGCCCGCTGGCGTTAGAACTAGTTCTGCACCAAAGGCGCGAATGAGCTTGCGACGCTCCTTTGATACCGACTCTGGCATTGTGAAGATTGATTTGTATCCACGGGCAGCTGCAACCATCGCAACAGCGATTCCGGTGTTACCTGATGTTGCTTCAACAATTGTGCCGCCTGGCTTAAGCGCACCGCTCGCCTCTGCCGCATCGATCATTGCAATGCCTAGGCGATCCTTCACTGATGAACTTGGATTGTAGAACTCCAGCTTTGCGTAGACATTTCCCGCAGCACCATCGTTGATCTTGTTGATGCGGACCATTGGCGTGTTTCCGAATGCATCTGTAATGGTGTTAAAAGTTGTCATGATTCTCCTTGGCTAATTTTTAAAATATTTGGAATGAGATTTGTTAATTAAGTTGGCGGCTGAGGTGAATCAAAAATCAGCAGCTGCAGGATGTAGACAGGCAGAAATCGACAACACGGTTTCGTGTAAATAACCAGTTGATGATTGAACGCATGCCTAAATTCTACGCAAATGCTTCAATTATGCGAGTTGCCAATCGTTTGCAACTAGCGTTTGCAACTAGCGTTTGCAACTAGCTCTCATTCCAGCGTGAGGTCATTGGCAAACGGCGATCTTTTCCAAAGGCACGGCTTGAAACCTTGGTGCCAGGTGGATATTGGCGGCGTTTGTACTCAGCCTTATCGACAAGGGAAATAACTCGCCGAACTAATTCGGGATCAAAGCCATCAGCCAACAGCGCTTCATACCCATGGTCTTCATCAACGTAGGCACGTAATACCTGATCCAACAATGGATAGTCCGGCAGCGAATCAGAGTCCTTTTGATCTGGACGCAGTTCAGCACTTGGCTCTTTAGTAATTGATCGTTCAGGAATTGGTTGGGTCTCACCACGCTCAACAGCTAAAGCGTTTCGATATCGTGACAAGGCCCAGACATCGGTTTTGTAAATATCTTTAATTGGAGCAAAGCCACCAACAGCATCGCCATACAAGGTTGAGTAACCAACCGCTAGCTCGCTCTTATTGCCCGTTGCCAAAACGAGGTGACCCTCTTGATTAGAAATTCCCATAAGTGTTGTTCCGCGAACACGTGCCTGCAGGTTTTCTTCAGCTAAACCCTTTAAAACAACATTGTTCATAAAGGCATCCACCATTGGTGCAATTGGTGTGATTCTGAAATGAATACCTGTGGCATCTGCCAGAGCCTGGGCATCTTCTACTGAATGGCCCGATGAGTACTTACTTGGCATTGCAACACCGTTGACTCGTTTGGCCCCCAGCGCATCAATTGCAATAGCTGCAACTAATGCAGAGTCGATGCCACCTGAAAGCCCTAAGACAACTGATCTAAATCCATTTTTACCAACGTAGTCGCGAAGCCCCATAACAAGTGCGTGCCACATTTCAGCCTCATCAGAAAGCGGTGTGGCAATTGTTGAATTGGTTGGTGAGGCGTGAGAAGTCGGCTCTTCTGAAATAACTACATCCGGACGAGAACTTCCTTCAGCACATTCGATGTCTACAACAATCAATTGATCATCAAATTGCGCGGTACGAGCAAGAACTGAACCATCTTTACCCACCACGATGCTGTCGCCATCAAAGACCAGATCATCCTGGCCACCTGTCATGTTGACGTAGGCAACAGGAGCGGTAATTTCCTTAGCCCGCTTTTGTACTAGCGCCAATCGCACATCATCCTTGTTGCGTTCAAAAGGTGAACCATTAGGAACAACCAATAACCCTGGGGTGCGTGATGCAATGGAATCTAATGAGTGCCAAATATCTTCACAGATAGCAACGGCAACATCGATTCCGTGAATTCGTACGACCAAGCTTTGATCCCCTGCTACAAAGTTTCGGAACTCATCAAAGACTCCGTAATTAGGCAGGTGGCGCTTTACATATGTGGCTCTGATTTTTCCATCATGAATAATGGCGACCGCATTTTTCGGTCCTTGGTCCAAGTAACCAACAACGGCCACGATGTCACCGGTTATGCTGGCTGCGATTTCTTGAACCGCACGGATGCTGGCTGCTTGAAAGGATGGACGCAACGCTAAATCTTCAACTGGGTATCCCGTAACAATCATTTCGGGAAAAACGATCAGGTTGGCGCTAGCTTCTTGTGCCGCTGTTACGGCCGCTGCGATCAGCCCAGCGTTACCCGCAAGATCTCCAACCGTTGGGTTGATTTGGGCTAGCGCCACGCGCAACTTCATTTTTCAAGTGTAACGGGGGTACCCTTTTCCATGTACCCGGGGACTGCTCAGGCGGCTTCGAGGAGAGGAAACCATGGAATCTTTATACGGCGGCGCTGTGCACCGACGCGTGACAATCGTTGATCTAGCCGCAGCAAAAAAACGTGGCGAAAAGTGGGCGATGCTCACCGCTTATGAATCAATGACCGCTGAGATCTTTGATGAGGCAGGCATTCCCGTACTTTTAGTTGGGGACAGCGCCGGCAACAATTTCTTAGGTGAAGAGAACACAATCCCTGTCACCGTTGATGAGTTAATTCCATTGGCCCGCGCCGTTGTTCGCGGCTCCAAGCGAGCATTAGTTGTGGCAGATCTGCCCTTTGGTTCGTACGAGGCTTCTGCAGATTTAGCCCTTGCTACATCGATTCGTTTTTTCAAAGAGTCTGGTGTGATGGCGGTAAAGCTAGAAGGTGCACATAGTGAAACCGTTAAAAAATTAGTTGCCAGCGGAATTCCGGTAATGGGCCACTTAGGTCTGACCCCACAATCGATGCATCAACTAGGTGGGTACCGAGTCCAGGGTCGTACCGATGGAGATGCAATTGTTGAAGCAGCCCTTGCCCTTGAAGCAGCTGGTGCCTTTTCGATTGTTCTTGAATTAGTTCCGGCAGAACTTGCAGCCAGAATTACCGCCGCCCTTTCAATTCCAACTGTTGGCATCGGTGCAGGAGTTAATTGCGATGCCCAGGTTTTGGTGTGGACCGATCTGATGGGTATTACTAAGAAAGCCCCCAAATTGGCAAAGGCCTATCGCAACCTGCGTGCTGAAATGTTGGCGGCGACAACTGAGTTTGCTGATGATGTTCGTGCAGGCAACTTCCCAACTGAGGCCCAGACCTTCAACTAGTGTTGCGTTGTGGCCAATTTTGCAATTGATCTAGCCCCCTTAAGAAAGTCCAAGGACTTTTCACTGTTGTGGGCTGCCGGTTTGATCTCGTACTTCGGTTCGATGATCACCTACGTTGCAGTGCCCTTTCAGATCAAAGAGTTAACTGATTCCTATGTCGCTGTTGCTATCAGCGGCTTAGTTGAGATCGTCCCGCTGGTCATCTTCGGCTTATACGGCGGCGTCTTGGCTGATGCTCTAGATCGTAAGAAATTGATCTGGGTAACCGAAGCGCTCAGCCTTTTATTCACCGGAATGCTGCTGATTAATTCGATGATGGATTCGCCCAATTTGTTATTGATTTACATAGTCTCTGGCCTCTTTGCCGCCACTAGTGGATTGCGACAACCTGCGATGCAGGCAGCCTTGCCACGGCTGGTTGATCATGAAGATATGACCGCGGCTGCAGCGTTAATGAGTCTTCGTTGGCAGGTCGGTGTGATCGTAGGCCCCGCAATTGGCGGAATTTTAATTTCGACATATTCAGTAGCTGTTGGGTATGCCGCAGATATCGCAACCTTTGTAATCTCAATCGCCTTAATCGCCTTTATGAAAAAGATCCCACCTTCCCACGAAGCTGAAGCCCCATCTCTGTCAGCGTTAATCGATGGGGTCAAATACGCCTTCAGTAGAAAGGATTTACTGGGCACGTACCTGATTGATTTAGCGGCGATGTTTTTTGCAATGCCAACAGCGTTGATTCCATTTTGGGCAGATCAACTTGGCGCGCCATGGGCCCTGGGTTTGTTGTACGCCGCCGGAACAATTGGGTCGATCGCAATTACCTTGACAAGTGGTTGGACGAAAAATGTTCACTTCTATGGTCGGGCAATTATGTGGGCGGCCATTGGATGGGGCGTAGCGATCGCGTTGTCCGGAGCAACTAATTACCTATGGCTGGTGCTGCTATTTCTAACCTTGGCCGGTGCCTCTGACATGATCAGCGCCCTCTTTAGATCGGCGATGTGGAACCAAACAATCCCCGACAATCTTCGCGGACGGTTAGCAGGAATCGAATTACTCTCATATTCATTGGGGCCATTGGCCGGTCAGATGCGAGCTGCATCAATGGCGGCGGTTACTACATTAAGTATTTCGGTAACTAGTGGCGGAATTATTTGTGTGATTGTCGTCGTATTACTGGCCAGTTTTCTGCCAGATTTTAGAAAATTCGACATCAGAACCAACAAATATGCCCTCGAAAATCAGAAAATGGCGGAAAAATTACGCTCAAACCCTCAATCAGAGGGCGAGAATTCATAACTTGACACCGATTTGCGGGATTTTCGGCGATTTTCACAATTTCAAATGATGTGCGAAATAAAAATTGATGAAATTTTCGCAAATGCATAAAAAAATATAAAAATTAATTTGCGACACGCACTAAATTTTTTCTCACAAAATGTTGGCATTTTTGCCCAATTGATGTCACGCTTATCCACGAACAGGTTTGGGTGACGGATCCGAACCATTCCGATAGGAGAAGTACGTGGCCGCAGCAAAGAAAGCAGCA
>JBDLUF010000006.1:0-21596 GCA_039805445.1 Actinomycetota bacterium
TTGGGAACTCTCTCGCTACTACCCTTAGTCTTAGCCCATGAGCATCATTATTCCTTCTGAGTTAAAGCCAGTAGATGGCCGCTTTGGTTGCGGTCCTTCAAAGATACGCCCCGAAGCACTTGCTGCCTTGTCAGCTAGTGGACATGCAATTTTGGGAACATCACACCGCCAAAAGCCGGTGAAGAATGTTGTAAAGCGTGTTCGCGAAGGCCTTACCTCTTTATTTAATCTTCCAGAAGGTTATGAAGTTGTTCTTGGCAACGGTGGCTCAACAGCGTTTTGGGATATCGCAACATTTGGGCTTATTGAAGAGCGTTCACAGCACCTTGTATTTGGTGAGTTTTCATCAAAGTTTGCAGCAGCTTCAAAGGAAGCGCCTTTCTTGGGTGAGCCAACAGTTATTAAATCTGAACCTGGTTCACACCCTGTTTCAGTTGCTGAAGCCGGTATCGATGTGTACGCGTTGACTCACAATGAAACATCTACCGGTGTAGCGATGCCAATTCTGCGTCCAGCAGGAACAGATGGCGCACTAGTTCTAGTTGATGCAACATCAGCTGCTGGTGGCTTAATGGTTGATGCAAAAGAGTTTGATACTTATTACTTTGCACCTCAGAAGTCATTTGCTTCAGATGGTGGTATTTGGATTGCAATCATGTCTCCTGCTGCGATCGCTCGCGCAGAAAAGATCAAGGCAAGCGGCCGTTGGGTTCCAGCCTTCTTTGATCTTGGAATCGCAATTGAAAACTCACGTTTAGATCAGACTTACAACACTCCAGCCCTAGTGACCTTAATGTTGCTTGCAGAACAGATCGAGTGGATGAACAGCAATGGTGGTCTGTCATTTGCTGCAGGACGAAGCACCAAGTCTTCAGATATTTTGTACTCATGGGCTGAAAAGACAAGTTACACAACTCCATTTGTAACTGATGCAGCGATGCGTTCAAAGGTTGTTGGAACAATTAACTTTGATGATGCAATTGATGCGACCAAGATCGCAGCAGCGCTTCGTGAAAACGGAATTGTTGATACAGAGCCTTACCGAAAGCTAGGCAAGAATCAGCTGCGTATCGGTATGTTCCCAGCGGTTGACCCAAGTGATGTTGAAGCACTTACTAAGTGCATTGATCACGTTGTTGCCGCTCTGTAATGTCTAAGAGCTTTCACCGCGATCGATTCTTCTGGGTAGTAGCGGTCCAGACCGCTGTTGTTAACTTCTATCTAGGTGGCTTTGGGCCAGCACAATCTTTACTGCGTGCAGATCAAAGTACCTCGCTCACTATCGCTGGATTACACGGAACAGCGATGGGTGTGGCTTCCATCTTTGCAGGTTGGGCTAATCCCCGCATTGCACATAAGTATGGACGTAACCGTGCCAGTTGGATCGGTTTATCTATCTTTATTGCAGGACTGACCTTGTTTGTGATTTCACCACCGGTGTACATCACCTTGCCAGCAACATTTATCACAGGATTTGGCACATCAGTTGTTATTAACACGATGCTTACCAAGATGTCTTCGCATTACGGAAAAGCGGCAGAGGTCGCGATCCCACAAGCAAATGGAATTGCATCAGTTGGTTTCGTTACCGGAACTGCCTTAATTGGAACAATTGCAATCGCTTTCCCAAGTTTGTGGCGTCTAGGTTTACTACTTGCACTTCCTGTTGCGCTGCTGCTGTTTTTTGTTGGTCGCGAAAAAGATGCCGACGAACATGTTCCTGATGAGCATGGCCCACAAGGTGGAAAGCTTTCGGCAAAGTTTTGGATTTCCTGGTTTGGTTTTGTTGCGTGTATCTCAAGTGAGTTTGCAACCTCTTTCTGGGCTGCAGCGCTTTTGAAGGATCGAGTTGGATCAACAGCTGCGATTTCAACAGTTGCAATTGTGGCCCTTGGTACCGGAATGGGAATTGGTCGTTGGTACGGTGGGTTGGTTCTAAAGAGTCTTCCACTTGATAGCCAGCTACTTGCGATCATCGCTGTGCAGTTCTTAGGTTTCTTAGGTTTCTGGTTGTCACACAACATGGTTATTTCATTGCTGTGTCTATTGGTTGTCGGCCTTGGTATTTCAATGCAGTTTGCCTTGTCATCAATTCGATTAATTGGCTTAAGCGATGGCCGCCCCGACTTAGCTATCGGTCGCGCCTCATTGGCAGCCGGTGTTGCTATCGCTGGAGCCCCATTCTTGCTGGGTCTATTGGGAGATAGTTTTGGAATTTCACGGGCCTACATCATGGTTTTTGTCTTGATCGGCGTAGCTTTCATCATCGTGAAGGCGATTCCTTCTGATGTGAAGGAGTCAGTGTGAGTTACAAAACTAGAAGGCTAATTACCTTGCTTGCACTGATTGGTATTTTACTTGTGATCGCGATCAACAGTCTTTAAGACTGTTGCTACAGAAATATCTGCAGGTAGCGTTACGCGGTTCTTGTACTTAAACCAGATAAACAAAGATGCAGCTAGCGAAATACCGCCACAGATAACAATTGTTGGTCGGATTCCGACAAGATCAGTTGTTGCTCCAATAAGTGGTGAACCAAATGGGGTTCCGCCCATAAAGATCAATAGGTAAAGACCCATTACACGCCCGCGAATTGCTGGATCTGTACTTGTCTGAACAATTGAGTTAGCTGAAACTAATGTAGTTAAAGCTGTCACACCGCAAATTGGAAGCCACAAAATATAAATGCTATAGCTCGGAATAATTGATAAAACCATAATCGAAAGTGAAAATGCGATTCCACCTTTGATTACAAACTTAGTATTTCTAAACCGCTCTAATCGAGCTGAACCAATTGCACCTGACAAGGAGCCAATTGCAATGAAGGTTCCCATGAGACCAAAACTTGCCGGTCCTAAGCCAAACTCTTGTGTTGCCATAAGCGCGTTAAAGATTTGAAAGTTCAGACCGAAGGTTGCTAAGAAGAAGACCATCAACATGACTACATAAATATCGGGACGGGCCTTGGCGTATGCAATTCCTTCTCTAATGCTTCCATCTGATTTAGGGCGATCTAGATGAAAGAAAGCCTTTTCATTGAGATTCATTAACGCTGCGATCACAAAGAAGTATGAAAGCCCGTTAACGATAAATGAAGGCCCGGTGCCAAAGGCTGCGATCAAACCACCTGAAATCGCAGGTCCAACAAGGCGACCTGCGTTGAAGTTAGCTGAGTTCAATGAAACCGCATTAGGTAAATCAGTCTGCCCAACGACCTCTGTTGTGAAGGATTGGCGTACTGGTGCATCAATGGCGGTTGAAATACCCAAGATTCCAGCAAGGACAAAGACATGCCACAGCGCAATCAGATCTGTCATGACCAGCGCACCTAAAGCAAGTGAGGCAGCACCACCAACTACGTTGGTAAGGATTAATACTTTTCTCTTATTAAATCGATCAGCAAGTTTTCCGCCGTGCAATGAGAAAGCTAGGACAGGTGCGAATTGAACCGCGGTAACTAAACCTAGGTAAGTTCCGTTTTTATTTGTAAGTTCTAGTACGAGCCAATCTTGAGCAATTCGTTGGGCCCAGCTGCCAATATTTGAAACTGTGTTGGCAGGAAAGAGAATTCGGTAATTACGGTGGCGAAATGAACGCCAATTACCATCCTCTTTTACCGATAAACGCATTACTCTTCTTCCATGACTACTCGACTACGCAATGCGGTAACTCTAGTCGTAATTGGAACAATGTGCTGGGTGATAGCTGGTGTGATTGCTCTTGCCGCTAATGCTGATGCAAAAGTTATTTGGACATGCGTAATGGGAGCAGGGTTAGGCTTAGTTGGAATTCGTTACACAATTCGTCGTGATCGACGAAGCGGCATTTAAAAAGTTTTAAGCACCTAGTGCGGTAGCGATACCGCGCAACACACGACCAAGACGATCAGCCTCTTGTGCATTTGGATGACGTCCATGGCGCAAACCATTTCCAACCTTGTCCAACATCTTGATTGTGTCTTCAATCATCGCAGCAAGATCATCACTGTTAACACGTGAGTTCTCTACTAGTGATGGTGGAGCATCAATGATGTGTACTGATAATGCTTGTGGGCCTTTACGGCTATCTGCGATAGAAAACTCAAGCTTTGTTCCAGGCTTTACCGTTGCAACACCTTCAGGAAGTGAAGTTGCAGCTAGATAAACATCTTCGCCTTCATCATTTGCAATGAAGCCGAAGCCTTTTTCCAATGAGAACCATTTAACGCGTCCTGTAGGCATGGGGAGGGCTCCTTGCTAGTTTTCTTTACGGGTACAAATTAAGTATCGCGGTTGCGATAGCAGGTGCTTAGTTTAACACCGGCTCTGTGAAGGTCGCTTCGGAATGTGCTCCGCAGCCATGATCCACGCTTACTACGCGTGCATCATCAGGCGAGATCGCATTGGCGCATACGCCAAAGGTTGCTCGCAATGATCCTGCAATCGGAATAAAGAATCCGCAGCTGTGACATGGCTTTGGTGCTGACTGGGCAACGGGCGCGTTTGGTCCACGTTCGCCGTCATACCAACGCTTAGCTGCCTGGTCACGTCCTTCAATTGAAAGAACTCGTGCGCGACCTAAACCAAGTTCGATCGCCATCGCAGTATCAAGCTCTTCATCCTGTGGCAGAGCTTGTTGTCCTGCAACTAAACGTGTGTCATCAAGTGAGCTAGGAACAATGTCACCAACGCCAACATCGCCCGGCAAAATTCGATCGCGATATGGAATCCATTCGGGTGCACGTAATGCATCCGGACCTGGAAGAACTACAACATCGCAAATTGTTGGTTGTGCGTCAGCATCAACCTTTGCAATGGTGATGCACCAACGCCATCCTTTATAGCCAGCAAGGTTTGCTTCAAATAAATATGTTGCGACGCGTTTGTCATCATCAAAATCAACTGAAACAAATCCGCCAACTTGATCACGTTTTTCTGCCTGATCTAAAGCAGCGTCACGGGCAAGATCCTTTGCATCAAAAGCAACAACGGTGCTCTTTGCTGGTGCCTCTTTTTGAGCAGCCTCCTTTTTCGGAGCCTTCTCTTTCTTAGAGACGAGAGATTTCTTTGCCATGGTCTAAGGGTAAAGCAGAACGCCGCCTCTGTGTTAATCAGAGACGGCGTTACGCGTAACTACTAGTTAAGAATGGCTTAGAAGTCCATATCTCCGCCGCCTTGTGGGGCAGCTGCAGCCTTCTCTGGCTTATCTGCAATAACCGCTTCTGTTGTAATAAACAGAGCAGCGATTGATGCAGCGTTTTGTAATGCAGAACGTGTCACCTTTGCTGGATCAATAATTCCAGATTTGATCATGTCTACATACTCACCTGTTGCAGCATTGAGACCTTGTCCTGCTGGAAGGTGACGTACCTTCTCAACAACAACTCCGCCTTCAAGTCCTGCATTTACTGCGATCTGCTTGATTGGAGCTTCGATTGCATATTCAACAATCTTTGCACCAGTTGCCTCATCGCCAGTTAATCCTGTTAGACGCTTGAACACTGCAGCTCCTGCTTGTAGAAGTGCAACGCCACCACCGGCAACGATTCCTTCTTCTACTGCAGCCTTTGCATTGCGAACTGCATCTTCAATGCGGTGCTTGCGCTCCTTGAGTTCTACCTCAGTTGCAGCACCTGCCTTGATAACAGCTACGCCACCAGCAAGCTTTGCAAGACGCTCTTGCAACTTCTCGCGGTCGTAATCTGAATCTGATGACTCAATCTCGTTACGGATCTGCTGTACGCGACCCTTGATCTGTGCGTCATCGCCAGCGCCTTCAACGATTGTTGTCTCTTCCTTGCTGATAACAACCTTGCGAGCCTTACCCAATAGATCAAGCTCTGCTGCTTCTAGACGAAGACCAACTTCCTCTGAGATAACAGTTGCACCCGTAAGGATTGCAATATCCTGAAGCATCGCCTTACGACGATCTCCAAAGCCAGGTGCCTTAACAGCTGCTGAACGGAATGTTCCGCGAATCTTGTTAACAACCAACGTTGCGAGCGCTTCGCCCTCAACATCTTCAGCAATAATCAATAGTGGCTTACCTGATTGCATAACCTTTTCTAGTACTGGAACTAGATCCTTGATATTTGCAATCTTTGAGTTTGCGATCAATACATATGCATCCTCTAGAACAACTTCCATACGATCCTGATCAGTTACAAAGTATGGAGAGATGTAACCCTTATCAAAGCGCATACCTTCAGTGAGCTCTAGCTCTAGACCAAATGTATTTGACTCTTCAACAGTGATGACGCCTTCTTTTCCAACCTTGTCCATCGCCTCGGCGATCATTTCGCCGATTGTTGCATCTGCTGCAGAGATAGATGCTGTTGCAGCGATCTGCTCCTTTGAGTCAACAGCCTTAGCCATTGAGAGAAGCTCTGTAACGATTTCAGCGACAGCTTTTTCAATTCCGCGCTTAAGCGCCATTGGGTTTGATCCGGCAGCAACGTTACGTAGACCTTCACGTACGAGTGCTTGAGCTAGAACAGTTGCAGTTGTTGTTCCGTCACCGGCAACATCATCAGTCTTCTTCGCAACTTCCTTTACTAGCTCTGCGCCGATCTTCTCCCATGGATCATCAAGTTCAATTTCCTTTGCAATGGAAACGCCATCATTAGTAATTGTTGGGGCGCCCCACTTCTTCTCGAGAACGACGTTACGTCCGCGAGGTCCAAGGGTTACCTTGACCGCATCAGCCAAGATATTCATGCCGCGTTCTAAACCGCGACGTGCTTCTTCATTAAAGGCAATCTGCTTTGCCATGAGTTGTGCTCCTCTTGTGAGTCTTACCGGGTGTTAGTACTTCGTTAGGCGGGGGGCTTTATCACTCGCACCCCGAGAGTGCTAACGCCAAATCTAGAGCCTTTATTTCCGAGGCGCAAAACGAGGAGGTTGAGGGCAGGCTAGCGAGCCACGCGTGTGGCCATGCGGGCCTCACGCAGGCGGCGAAGACGCTTAACTAGCATCGGTGAGGCAGCTAGGGCATCGTCACGGTCAATCAGATCGTTCAATAGTTGGTAGTAACGAGGCGCGGTCACATCAAATAGCTCTTTGATTGCAGCCTCTTTTGCACCGGCGTAACGCCACCAATTGCCTTCAAAATCCAGGATACGAACTTCGAGGTCGCTCAGGCCAGTATTGATCGCTGACTCTTCTTGTGCGGACATGGGGTAAATCTTAGATCAGATGCGTAAAAACTGTGGGATTTACAGCCTATCCAGAATCATTTGAATATCGCTGATTTTTGTCCATGGATTAACGATTGCAAATCGCAGAATTGGTTGGCCATTGTGTGATGAAGGCGGGATAAATCCGACTTGATCGGCCAATAACTGATCGCTCCACCGTTGGTAATCAGCTGCTACCCAACCTTTACGAGTAAAGGCAACAATCGAAAGCTCTGGTTCGCACAGTAATTCAAGGTTTGGATGTTTGCGCACTAATTCAGCTGCATCCTTTGCAACAGTAATTGTCTGCTCCATCGCTTCTGTGTATGCATCTGTGCCATGAGCAGCTAGCGAAAACCAAAATGGCAATCCCCTAGTTCTGCGGGTTAAGTTAATTGCATAATCAGAAGGCGACCATTGATCATCTTTTAATGTATCTAGGTAAGAAGCATGTTGTGAATGCGCTTCTTTCGCTAACCCTGGATTGCGATACACAAGTGCGCAGGCATCAAATGGTGCAAACAACCACTTGTGCGGATCGACAATAAATGAATCCGCATTTTCTACTCCATCAAAATCTGCTCGAACAGATGGTGCGCACAACGCTGCTAAACCATAAGCACCATCAACATGGAACCAGATGTCGCGATCCTTTGCCGCTTTGCCCACACCCTTCAAGTCATCGATGATTCCTAAATTTGTTGTACCAGATGTTGCAACAACTGCAAATACTCGATTGTTTGTTGTTGCATGCAGATGATCTATCGCTTCTGCAACAGCGCTTCCTTGCAACTTTCCCTTTGCATCAACCGGGACTTTGAGAATATCTACATCCATAACATTGGCAGCTGTTGCAATTGATGAATGTGCCTCTGCGCTACATGCAATGACCCAACGGCCTGTTGGAGTGTGCTTTTTGCGTGCTTCTGCGCGTGCAACTACTAACGCTGAAAGGTTTCCGATGGTTCCGCCTTGCACAAAAACGCCACCTGCAGTTGCAGGCAACTCTGCTAAATCAATAAGCCACTGAATCGCTTGGTTTTCTGCAAAGACAGCGCCAGCACCTTCTTGCCACGATCCACCATATAAAGCACTTGCTCCTACAACTAGATCAAAAAGGTTTGCATACTCGCTAGGTGCAGATGGAATAAAAGCTAAGTTGCGGGGGTGATCAGTTGAAATACAGGCCTTTGCTAAAACATTTGTGAAAACTTCTAGCGCCTGATGTCCGCCTAAACCTTTAGCGGTGATGGTGTTTCCAACTTCATTAAATAAATCTTCAGCAGAGCGTGGACCATCTAATGGTGGATCATCCTTTAAACGTTCCAAGCTGTACTTCAAAATTTCAGCAGCAAGTGCCTCTACTTCAGGTGTGAACTCATGCATCCTTCTTGGCCTTCTTAACTATATTTCGAAGCATCGTAGGAAACACAAATAAATGGAATGGTGAGACTGCATACCAATACAGCTGACCACCTAGACCACGTGGGGTAAAGGTTGCCTCCTGCACAATCTTGGTCTTTCCATTTTCACGTGTCACGGTAAATTCCAGCCACGCTTTTCCGGGCAAAACCATTTCGGCGTACAACTTGAGTCGGCGACCTGGTTCTAGCTCCTCAACTCGCCAAAAATCTAAACTTTCACCAACACGTAAGAAATCTGGATCACGACGTCCGCGACGTAAACCAACTCCACCAACTAAGAAGCGATCTAATACTCCACGGGCCCACCACAATAAATCTGAACCAAACCAACCATTGTCGCCACCGATTCGTTCTACCTGTCGCCACACCTTTTCTGCAGAAACTTCGGTAATACGTTCACGTCGATCACGCAACACCATTTCGCCCGCCCAATCAGGATCTCCTTGAGCTTTTTGCCATGGCGCAGTTGGCATAGTGGCATCAGACCAGCGTGTTTCAACGTTGTGGGTCGTGATCTTAGAAAGTGCTAACTGAATTGCATTTTCAACATCAATCAAGCCCTCTGCCGGCTTTGGAATAAGTCCATCAATACTCTTTGCAGGATCTGCAACAACTTCACTAATCAGTGATCCAACTAGCGGACGTGCCAACGCGGTTGGAACAGGTGTTACTAAACCGATCCACAAACTAGAAAGTCCTGGAGTCAAAACTGGAACTCGAATAATCCAACGCTTCTTCAACCCAGATAGTTTTGCAAACTTTTGCATCATGTCGGCGTAGGACAGAACCTCTGGACCACCGATATCAAAAACTTTATTGACGGGAGTTTCTAAACGAGCCGTGGCCTTGAGGTAATACAAAACATCGCGGATAGCAATTGGGTGCGTTTTATTCATAACCCACTTTGGTGTTGTCATGATTGGCAGACGGTGGGTTAAGTGACGCAACATCTCAAAGCTGGCAGAGCCTGAACCAATAATGATTCCAGCCCGGAGTTCTAAAACAGGTACCGATGTAGTTGCTAGTGACTCGCCCGTCATCGCACGTGATGCAAGGTGCTTACTGATATTTGCATCATTTGCGATTCCACCCAAGTAAATAATTTGGGAAACGCCGGCAAGTTCAGCAGCCTTGGCAAAGTTGCGGGCCATTTCACTTTCGATCTCATCAAAGTGAGGACCCAAATTAATTGAATGCAACAGGTAAAAGGCGGTGTGAATTCCCTCAAGAGCTCGTTGTAAATCTACGAAATTTTCAGCGCTGCCTTCGCAAATATCCACCTGAGTTGCCCATGGTTGACCCATGATCTTGTTTTTATCACGCACTAAAATTCGAACATCATCCTTGTCATCAACAAGGGCGCGAACTAATCGACCACCCACATATCCCGAAGCCCCTGTGACGAGGTATTTACGGTGTCCGAGAGGCAGGTTCATGCTGTGAAGCCTAGACTTAACCCATGCAAAAGACACCCCAGAAGCCACGCGTAGTAATTCTGGGTGCCGGTTTTGGCGGCCTGACCGCAGCACGAGCCATGGTTAACGATGCTCATGTGACCTTGGTCGATCGCCACAACTTTCAAACCTTTTTGCCATTGCTGTATCAGGTATCAACGGCAGGGCTTGCAGCAGATCACGTTGCTCATCCAATTCGTGGAGCGCTTCGTAAAACAGGAATCCAATTTCGAATGGGTTCTCCAATTTCAGTGGATCACAAAAACAAAACAATTAAGTTAGACAGCAGCGAAGTTCTTGAGTTTGATTACTTAATTGTCGCCCTTGGTTCTGCAACGGCAGATTTTGGTGTTCCGGGAGTTACTGAACATGCACTCGGAATGAAGAGCGTTAATGAAGCGCTAACAATCCGTGCCGAAGTTTTGCGCCGCTTCGAAGATTTATGTCGCTTTGAAGATGACACAATCTTTTCAATCTCCGTTGTTGGCGGCGGTCCCACCGGTGTTGAAATGGCGGGAGCCTTTGCTGAGCTAGTTCGTGGGCCTTTGAAGCATGATCAAGCGCATGCTGCAGCGCACATTAAAATTAATTTGATTGAAGCAGGTCCTCGAATTCTTCCAATGTTTTCCGAGAAGCTTTCTGCGCACGGACAAAAGGATCTGGAAAAGCTTGGTGTAACTGTTCATGTAAATACCGCGGTGCAAGCGATTAAGCCGCGCAAGATCGAGATGAAGGATGGAAGCAGCTTGCCATCTGAGGTCACAATTTGGGCCGCCGGTGTTCAGGGCGAGCCAGCAGGTGCCTTATTGAATCTACCTCTTGTAAACACTCGCATCGATGTCGATCAAACCTTGCAGGTAAAGCACTACCCACACATCTTTGCGATTGGAGATATCGCTGGCCTGGTTGGAGAAAATGGCCGCATGATGCCTATGGTTGCACCTGTTGCAATGCAGCAAGCGCGTCACGTTGCAAAACAAATAAAGCGTTTAGCTGCAGGGCAAGAGTTAAAACCATTTAAGTACATCGATAAAGGTTCTATGGCCACGATTGGTCGCCACAAAGCAATTGTTGAAGTTAAGAAGCTTCGCCTAGTTGGAATTCCTGCTTGGTATGCATGGTTGTGGCTACACCTGTTCTACTTATTGGGTGGTCGCAATAAAATTGGAACCATGGCTGACTGGACCTGGAACTACTTAACCTTTGATCGCGGCAACCGTCACATCATGGACTCTTTGTAATGCCAGAGTATGTAAAGGTAGATGGCCACGATCTGTACTGCTACGAATGGGAAAATGATGGCGAAGCTGTTGTTTTACTTCACGGTGGTTTAAGCAAAACATCGAGTTGGGATTACTTATTAGTTCCTGCGCTTGAAGATGATTTTCATGTCTTTGCTTACGATCGCACTGCGCATGGCTTTACCGCTGACCGTCACGGTAGCTTGCACTTTGAGTTTCAAACCCGAGAAGCGATTGCTTATCTTGAAACGATCGTTAAAGAGCCTGCGCATTTAGTCGGATACTCGGATGGCGCTGTTATTTCCTTATTAGTCGCAATTCAACGTCCCGATTTAGTGAAATCAGTTATTTCCATCGGCGGGAACTTCCATTACTCAGGTGTTGATTACGTGATGGGTGAACCATCTGTTTCAGAGGATGATTTAGCTGAGTACACATTGATCTCTCCTGATGCGCCACATACCTTGCTGGAAAAGGTAACCCGCATGTTCAAAATTTGGGACACAGAGCCTGATATTTCTAAGCAGCAGTTGGCGCAAATTCAGTGCCCAGTACTAGTTGTTTCAGGTGATGATGACATGGTTACCTTGAAGCACACTCAAGAGCTATATGAAGCCTTAGCGTTGGGTCAGTTAGCGGTTCTTCCTGGAACATCACATGCTTTGGTTAAGGAAAAGCCAGATCTATTCATTGCAATCATGATGCAGTTCTTAGAGGATTTAAGTTTTCCTGTAACGATGGTGCCAAATCACAGAACAAACCCGATTAGCACTCAACCGGAGTAATTTTCCCTGTCGTAACATCGTAAATCGCGCCGCCAACTACAACATCCTTATTTAAAAATGGATATGCTCGAATTCTGCTGACATCTAACGCAAGTGCCTTTTCTTGATCTTTAACAGTTCTAAATTCCAGGCTGCGGGTATCAACACCGAATTCATTTTGGATGTGTTCGTGAATATCTGCTTCTTCAGCTGATGCCATACGACAGTTGGTGTGGGGCATTACAAGAATCTTTTTAACACCCAAGAGATAGGTTGCAAGCACCAAAGTTCTGAGCACATCCTCTGTAACGCGGGCGCCAGCGTTACGTAAAATCTTGGCATCTCCTGATTTCATTCCCATGATCGACAAGGGATTGATACGTGAATCCATGCAGGTAACGATCGCTAAACCCTTTTGGGCAACGCCAGTTAAACCTGAGTATTTGAAGGATTTGATGTACTCGTTATTTGCTGAAAGCTCTTCAGAGAATGCATCATGAGGAAAAGAGTTGTTTTGCATCTTTACTCCCCTCGTTGAAAGGTAGTACTGCGGTGCGAAAGTTCTGGAGCCCCCCGTCAGGATTGAACTGACGACCTGCGCATTACAAGTGCGCTGCTCTACCACTGAGCTAGAGAGGCCTACTCTTCGAGTTACCCCGAATACAGCAGCCGTAATTATGGCAGGCATGAGCCAAATCTTAAAATCCAAGGGATGGGGCTCGCTCACCGATAGGTTGGCCACATGCGATTAGGCGTTCTCGATGTGGGCTCAAACACCATCCACCTTCAGGTGATGGATGCACACCCAGGAGCACGACCTACCCCAGCTACAAATTACAAAGTTGAACTTCGCTTGACTGAGTATCTCAATGAAGCTGGTGAGATTTCTAAGACCGGAATTGATTTACTCAATTCTGCAATTTCTGAGGCGGTTGCACATGCAGCTGAAAATCAAACCGATGAAATTTTGGCTTTTGCAACCTCTGCATTACGAGAAGCAAAAAATGGTTCACAGATAATCTCTGAAATAAACACAAAGTTTGAAATTGATTTACAAGTTCTAGGTGGCAATGACGAAGCATCCATGACTTTTTTAGCGGTTCGACGTTGGTTGGGTTGGTCGGCAGGAAAGTTGTTGGTTTTAGATATCGGTGGTGGATCATTAGAAATTGCTAGTGGTATTGATGAGCTACCTGAAGAAACTTTGTCTCTTCCTCTTGGCGCGGCTCGATCTACTCGAGAATTTCTAGGTAGCGATCCTTATACATCTAAGGGAATTAGAGCTCTTGAAAAACATGCAGAGGATTTGCTGAAAAGCTCAATCCCAGAGAGTTTGCGGTCGCATGATGCAAATCATTTTGTGGCTACAAGTAAGACTTTTAGAACCTTGGCTCGAATCTGCGCACATTGGTATGGCGATAATCCAAAGTTCCTAGAGAAAAAATCTTTAGAGACAGCGGTTCCCAAGTTAATCGCAATGAACAACAAGACTCGCGCCGAGCTTCCTGGAGTATCGGCTAGTCGTGCTCAGCAGATTGTGGCGGGTGGAATTGTGGCTCTTGCCGTCATGGAGCGATTAGATGTCGATGAGGTTGAAATTTGCCCCTGGGCTCTGCGTGAAGGCATTGTTCTGCGCCGTTTAGATTGGCTGCAGGATTAATTCTCTGGGGCTGGCATCCAGTCGATAGCAACAATTTCGCCATCTCGGTGGTGCAAAATCCACGATTCACCAGGCATTAATCCATGATCTAACTCTTTAAAACTCTTCTTTCCAATAAATTTTGCAACCATCCCTGGCAGAACTGGGTTGTGGCCACACACTATTGCTCGCGCTTCGCTTTCGATTATCTCTTGAACAACCCGAACCGCTGCTTTTTTATCTTTTTCAAAGGCATACTCGCTTAACTCGCTCCAGTAAATAGTGTCTAGCTGCAGTGAACGGGCCATAGGAACAACGGTCTCGTAACAACGAACCGCATCGGATGTATGAATTTCGGTGATTCCAAAAGGTAAGTAGGTTGCAAGCATTCGCTTTGCTTGCTGTTGTCCCAAAAGCGCTAAAGGACGATCTCCATCATCGCCTTCCCATTCTTCGCGAGCGATAGCTTTTCCATGACGCAATAAAATAAGCGGAGTCGTCTCTGTTCCAAATTTTTCAAAGTTCTTCAATACTTCTTTGTCTCCATCACGAGAGAGCTTTTCGTAGGCATCAGCCACAGTTACCCAAATCAATTGATCTACTTCTGTAATGTCGTGTGCACCCTTTGATTCGCCAACAATTTGCGCAGACCAATAACGAACAGTCTTTGTTGTTTCGCCAACTGGATATTCAACCTTGCACAATTCAGGTCCGAAAATGGTTTGGTAACCAGTTTCTTCTTCAACTTCTCTAAAAGCGCAGGCAATCTCGGATTCACCAATTTCAACCTTGCCTTTAGGAAATGACCAATCCTCATAACGTGGCCGGTGGATCAGAGCTACTTGGATTAAATCATCGCTAAGGCGTCGCCATAAAACAGCACCCGCAGCTTGAATTACATCCATTTACCTATCCTTTGAATAGTGGTCGATGAGGACGGTGTGTGCGTTGTTTAAACCCTTTTTATTGCTGCGATTCCAGGTTGTTTCTTGAAGCTCCCACGATGAGGTTTCATCAGATAAACCAAGGTCTAATAAGCCTTGCAAGCGGGTGAGATGCTCTTTTCTCGAAATCATGACCAGGCTCTCGACACGTCGATCTAAATTTCGACCCATCAGATCTGCGCTACCAATCCAGTACTCATCCTCGCCACCGTTCACAAAGTGATAAATGCGTGAATGCTCCAGGAAGCGACCCAATACAGATTTAACGGTGATATTTTCTGAAACACCTTTGATGCCAGGCTGAACGGCACAGATACCACGAATTAGTAGTTCAATCTTTACACCTGCTTGTGAAGCCTCATACATCTTTGCAACAAAGCCTTCATCCAAAATTGAATTTAACTTAAATTGAATACCGGATGGTCGACCATTTTTAGCATGTTCAATTTCTCGATCAATTTTCGCGATCAAACCAGAGCGCAATGTGCGTGGTGCTACTAATAAACGTGAATAAGTTGATTGCGGTGCAAATCCTGACAATTGATTAAAGAGTCGAGTCAGATCCTCGGTTAGCTCAACATCTGCACTGAGAATTCCAAGGTCCTCGTACATGCGAGCGGTCTTTGGATTGTAATTACCGGTTCCAATGTGACAGTAACGACGAATACCTTGAGGTTCATCACGTACAACTAAAGAGAGCTTTGCGTGCGTTTTCAACCCCATCAAACCGTAAACAACATGCACACCGGCAGCTTCTAGCTTTCGCGCCCATCTCACATTTGCTTGTTCATCAAATCGGGCTCGAATTTCAACAACGGCAACAACCTGCTTGCCAGCTTCAGCGGCTTCGATGAGCGCTTCAATAATTGGTGAATCACCAGATGTGCGATACAAAGTTTGTTTGATTGCTAGAACTTGCGGATCTTGGGCAGCGTTTTGTAAAAAGTGAACAACCGATGATGTAAATGACTCGTATGGGTGATGGAGCAGGATTTCGCCCTGGCGGATCGCAGCGAAAAACATCTCTAAATCGTCGGTTTCGACCTCAGAAAGCGCTTTAGCGGTGCGTGATCTGAAGGGTGCAAATTTCAGATCAGGAAAATCGAGATCGGCAATCTTGTGTAGTGAGGTCAAATTCAATGGTGCCTGTACACGGAAGATATTTTCTTCACCGATTCCAAGTTCGTGACCTAATTGTTGGACTAACTTTTCATCTACTCCGGCTTCAATCTCTAAGCGCACTGGCGGTCCGAAACGACGACGCAGTAACTCTTGCTCAAGAGTTACTAGCAGATCCTCAGTTTCTTCATCTTCAAGTTCAATATCTTGATTTCTAGTCACTCGGAATGTGTAGTGATCTTCGATCACCATTCCTGGGAACAACTCTTGCAGGTGGATTGCAATCAAATCTTCAAGCGGTAAAAAGCGGGTAGATCCGATTTTTGCAGTTGCAATAAAACGTGGCAATACCTCTGGAACCTTAACGCGTGCGAAAAACTCTTCATTAGATGTCGGATTCTTAACAATGACGGCAAGGTTAAGGGATAAACCTGAAATGTATGGGAAAGGATGAGTTGGATCGACAGCGAGCGGTGTTAGTACTGGGAAAATTCGATCTTGAAAGAGCTTAGCAACGTAGAGACTTTCTGCCTCTGAAAGATCTTGCCAGGTGACAAATTCAATTCCTTCATTTTTTAGTGCTGGCAAAATACTGCTGTGCAAAGCCGCACTTTGCCGAGTTACTAATTCATTGACCTTGGTAGAGATTAAATTCAGTAGTTCTTTTGGGCGATGGCCAGCAACATTGGAAGCTGAAATATTGTTTTCGATCTTGCTCATTAATGTTGCCACACGCACCATGAAAAACTCATCTAAGTTAGAAGATGAGATCGCGAGAAAACGAAGTCGCTCAAGAGATGGGGTTGACTCATCCTCGGCCAGCTCCAGAACCCGTTGATCGAAGGAGAGCCAACTGATCTCTCGGTCGGTCAGATGTTCCATACTCATGCCCAAATTCTCCCCTGTTTGTATGAACAACAGGTAATCGCAAGAAGGCCAGCGGTTAAACCAACCCCGGTTACCCCACTTGGCTCATGTGTGTAATGGTGGATTTCCTGAGAGACTGCACCAGTGATTAACAACTATTGGATGAGCCCCGAGACCACCTCTGTTAACCGTTTGCCGATGCTGAATATCGAGCACTTTGAGCAGATCTCTTTGGACGGGACCTGGCGCTTCCAGTTGTTACATAAGCCAACTGAAAAGTTAGGCAATCGCTGGGCATCAATTCCAGTTCCAGGTTTGTGGACGATGCAGGAACCATCTGATGTATTTTTCGATAAGCCAATTTATACAAATGTTCAAATGCCTTTTGCTGAACAACCTCCATTTGTTCCAGAGGAAAACCCTACTGGTGTCTATGAAAGAGATTTTGATCTTCCAAAAAGCTGGTCAGGTAAGCGTGTAGTACTTCAGCTTGGTGGATATGAATCAGTTGCTTTGATTTATATCAACGGTGTTGAAGTTGGTATGACTAAGGATTCACGTCTTGCTGCCGAATTTGATGTGACACAATTTGTAAAGAGCGGCAATAACGTTGTACGAATCGATGTCACCAAGTGGTCTGATGCAACCTTTATTGAGGATCAAGACCAATGGTGGCATGGTGGAATCACACGCTCGGTAAAGTTGTACGCAACCAACAAAGTATTCATTGAAAAATTTGCGGCAATAGCCGGGCTAGAAAAAGACTTAACAACTGGAACTCTTAATATTCGAGCAAAGATTTCATCAATTGATAATGAGTCAACTGATGGTTACTCACTACACATGAGTATTCGTGAACTTGCTAAGCAGAAGAATGCAAACCTTTCACAAACCCTTAAGACTTTTGTGCCACCTATCTGGACTGAAACCCCTGAAGAGGTTGCTATCGCGGCTCGAGATTTCTTCCATGCAAAGTTCTGGAATGGAAATCTTCCAAAATCTGCGCAAACTGCGGTATCAATCATGGAACCACCTCCAGAAGGAGAAGTGGCACTTTCAACGAGAGTGGCCAAAATCAAACCCTGGTCAGCAGAAGAGCCTGTTTTATACACATTAGATATCGAGCTTCGTAACCCAGAAGGTGCTGTAATTGAACTTTCACAGCAGCGTATCGGTTTCCGTTCGATTGTTATCAAGGGCCAGGACTTTTTAGTTAATGGCCAACCAATTATTTTTTACGGAATCAATCGCCACGATTTCAATAGATTTACCGGTCGTGCCCTTACCCGCGATGACATGCGTCAGGATTTACTAGAGCTCAAGCGTTGGAACTTCAACGCGGTGCGTACATCGCATTACCCAAATGATGCAGCTTTCTTGGATCTTTGCGATGAATTGGGTTTCTATGTCATTGGTGAAGCCAATATCGAAGCACATGCATTCATTAATTCCTTGTGCAATGACACTCGCTACCTAACAGCATTTGTTGATCGTGTAGGCCGCATGGTTCAGCGCGACATCCATCATCCATCAGTTGTTATGTGGTCACTTGGCAATGAATCTGGCGCAGGTAGCAACCATGAAGCCGCTGCAGCCTTTGCTCGTAGCTTTGATCCATCACGTCCACTTCATTACGAGGGTGGAATTCGTGGAAACTGGATGGGAAGCCATTCACTAACCGATGTAATCGCACCTATGTATCCATCTATCAATGCGATCAAGGAGTATGCAAAATCGCCGAAGGCTGATCGTCCATTGATTATGTGTGAGTACTCGCATGCAATGGGAAACAGCAATGGAACCTTGGCTGAATATTGGGAGGCGATTGAAGCAACCCGTGGTTTGCAAGGTGGATTTATTTGGGAGATGTGGGATCACGGTCCTGTTCAAACACTTGCAGATGGCACTAAGCGCAACGCATACGGTGGCGATTACGGCGAAGTAAAGCATGATGGAAACTTCTGCTGCGATGGCATGGTTTTTCCAGATCGCACAGCTAAGCCTGCAATGCATGAATTTAAGGCGCTTGCAGCACCTGTAGTAATTACTGGGGTTAAGGCTGCAACCGGTCAATTCAAGGTATTTAACAAGCACTTCTTCAAGGATCTCAGTGAGTATCAATTGCAGTGGAACATCACCTGCGATGGCGAAATCCTAGATAGCGGAGTTGTAAAGCTTCCTAAGGTTGCACCTCGCAAGAGTGCAAACTTCAAGGTCAGTTCAAAGAAATTGGCAAAGGGAACATCACGTGGAGAACGTTTTATTAACTTCTCACTTGTTTGTGTTTCAAGTACTCCTTGGGCGTTACCAATGTCTGAAGTTGGCTGGAGCCAAATCGCTCTGCCTTCACAAGCATTAACAG
This sequence comes from Actinomycetota bacterium, assembly GCA_039805445.1. GTDB lineage: Bacteria > Actinomycetota > Actinomycetes > Nanopelagicales > Nanopelagicaceae > Planktophila. Next base: position 18,968 of record JBDLUF010000006.1, read on the forward strand.
CTGCAAAGAAAGCTAAAGAGCTTGGTGATGTCGTTGATGAACACGGACAGATTGTGTTGCCATATGGAATTGTTGCACCTTCAGTTTCTTTGTGGCGGGCACCAACGGACAATGATCGCATTGGACATATCGCAACTAAGTGGGAGCGTTACGGTGTTCGAGAAATATCACGCACCGATTGTTTAGTTCAGCAATCAAATTCATCCATCAAGGTCACAAATACCTGGCAGACAAGTACTGGTGTTAACTTTAAGCACACTCAATTGATCACACCAGTAGTTGACGGTTTCCATGTCAAGGAATCCGTAACAGTTCCTAAGGCCTTTGATGATTTAGCACGTGTGGGAACTTTGTTTGAATTAGATGGTTCACTAAATGAACTGGTCTACTTTGGAACAGGTGCACATGAAACCTATCCGGATCGTAAGATCGGACGCATCGGTCGTTATGTTTCAACGGTTGATGCTCAATACATTCCATATGTTCGCCCACAAGAAAATGGTGGACACACTGCGGTTCGTTGGTTTGAGCTTGTAAATGCGCAAGGAAATGGTCTGCGTTTTGTAATGGGCAAGCCTGCACAGGTATCTGTAACCCCTAACAGAGATGCGGATTTAGCTGATTCCACACATGATGTAGAGGTAGTTCCTTGTGGCAACACAGTGGTTCATATCGATACCGCACACCGTGGAGTTGGAACCGCATCATGTGGTCCAGATACTTTAGATAAGTACTTGATTAAGACTGGTGTACATACCTGGGAGTGGACGGTCACCCAGCTTTAACAGTTTTAATCTAAATGATCTAAAGGCCAATGTATTGCATGTGGATATTTACAGGTACGACCATCACCTGATGATTTACCACGTGCACGTCGCCACATCCATGGCAGAGCAAAGGTTGCAAACCACACAGTTGTAATCGCGATCTTTACCAACTTGTGCATCGGTTCTGCTGGTGCCAAAGGTCGACGCCATGATGGATCAAATGGAAGATCAATTGTTTCTAAGACAGCTTGGGCAACTCGATCATGACCCATTGGGTTTAAATGCAAACGATCAAAAGCTAAGAAACGTGGATCTTTAAAGGCTGCTTCTTCATTGGCATCGCACAAGATCGCACCGATCTCGTCAGCAACTGCGCGCACATTTTCATTGAAATCCTTAAATCGCGCTTTCCAGGTTTCAGCCAAACGGCCTTCGCTTCCGCTATCTTCCAAAACGGTAAACAACATGACAGTGGCACCAGAGGCTGCAACTTTACGGGCAGCTTCGGCATACAACGGCAAAATTACATTTGGGTTGTACTTAGGGCGAATAACATCATTTGCACCTGCGTGGAATGATACAAGTGTTGTCTTGTCTACAACTTGTGCGATTGCAGCATCTAACTGCTCATCAACAACCTGCTTCAGCAATTTTCCACGGATCGAAAGGTTTGCATATTGAAAACCTGGTTGGTTAGCCGCCATAACATCGGCAACACGATCTGCCCATCCACGGTACTGGCCATACTTTTTCTCATCGCACATACCTTCAGTGAATGAGTCACCAATGGCGATAAAACGGTTGTATTTCAAGGCTTTTACCTACTTTGCGCGGCGCTGCTGATCTATGTGGAAGAGTGCGATTGAGGTCGCAACGCTTGCATTCAAAGATTCAGTTGAGGCGCTAATAGGAATTGAGATCACGAGATCACACTTTTCCTTGGTTAAACGTGCAAGTCCCTTTCCTTCAGATCCAACGATCACCATAAGAGGCTCAGTTGCAACCTTCATGTTGCTGATGATCTCATCCGATTCTCCATCAAGACCTACAACAAACATTCCAGCCTTTTTAGCTGCATCGATTGTGCGGGCAAGGTTTGTAATTTGTGCAATTGGCAAACGTGCTGCAGCGCCAGCGGAAGATTTCCAAGCAGATGCTGTCATTGTTGCGGCGCGACGTTCAGTCATGATTACACCAGCTGCACCAAATGCTGCCGCTGAACGAATAATCGCACCAAGGTTACGAGGATCGGTAACGCCATCAAGTGCAACAATTAATGATGGATGCTTGGCGCGTTCCATGATCTCTTCAAAACTTGAGTACTGGAATGGCTTAATGGCAAGAATGATTCCTTGGCTGTTTGGTGAAATACCCTCGACTTCGGCACGGTGTGCTTCGCGAATTTGTAAACCTTGGTGCAATGCAAGCTTTAAGCTTTCAGCAACGCGATCATCAACATCAATACTGCGTGCAACTAATAACTCTGTCGCTGGAACACTTTCGCGCAGCGCTTCAAGAACCGCGTTACGTCCTGCAACGATTTCACCACGTGGACGATCACCCTTTGGCATACGAGGTGAACGGGTCTCCTTCTTTTCTGCAGCCTTCTTACGCTTTGCAGCTGCGTGATACGGACGGTCTTCAGCCTTTGGAGTTGGACCTTTTCCTTCAAGACGACGCTTATTGTTTCCACCAGTACCGGCAGATGGCCCCTTTTTTGATTGGCGAATAGCGCCTTTTCGGGATGAATTGCCAGCCATGATCAGATCTCGTTTCAGTTATTAATTAATAGACCAGCGAGGTCCTTGAGCAGTGTCCTCAATTGTAATTCCTAAAGCAGCAAGCCCATCACGGATGGCATC
>JBDLUF010000007.1:0-20891 GCA_039805445.1 Actinomycetota bacterium
CATGTTCCGCCGACCTTGTCCGCTTCGATCAAGGCAACGCTTAAACCAAGCTGCGCGCCGCGAAGAGCAGCGGCGTAACCACCACTTCCTCCACCAAGGATGACGAGATCAAATTGAGACACTAAACGGCTCCCTCCATGCGCCCATGCGGGCTAGGTGCCTATCTTGCCTCAAAGAGGGTGAAACTTCCCAATGCGCGGGGCAGGGCTACCCCTGCTCGGCCAATGTCACAAGTGAGCGTAGGGAGATTCCTGTGCCACCCACCGGTGTGTAGCCATGAGGCTTAGCTTCGTTATAAGCAGGTCCTGCAATATCTAAGTGAAGCCATGGCAGTTCTGGAGAAACAAAATCCTTCAAGAACAGACCTGCAACCAGCATTCCACCCATGCGATCACCGATATTGGCTAAATCTGCAACTGGTGAATCTAAAGAGGCGCGAAGCTCTTCAGGTAATGGCATAGGCCAGAACTGTTCTCCTGTGAGCGCCGTTACCTTCAAAAAGGCATTGCTAAATTCGGGATTATTTGTCATCACTGCACTTGTGCGAGTGCCCAGCGCAACTACTTGTGCACCGGTCAAAGTCGCGACATCGACAATTCCATCCAACTTATTCTTTGAACTCTGCGCCTTCATCAATGCATCTGCAAGAACTAAACGACCTTCTGCATCAGGATTGAGAACTTCAACAGTTTTGCCACCAAAGATTGTTATGATGTCACTTGGTCGTGTTGCGGTATCACTTGGCATATTTTCAGCCAATGGTGCCCAAGCATCAATTGCAACATTTAATTTCAATTCAGCGATCGCAATTACCGCCGCACTTACCGCTGCAGCTCCACTCATATCTGATTTCATCGCTTCCATACCAGCTGCAGGCTTCAGAGCTAAACCACCGGTATCAAAGGTGATTCCCTTACCAACATAGGCGTAACGCTTTGCAGCCTTGCCCTTTGGTGTGTACGAGATATGCAGCAAACGTGGGGGATTAGCAGAGCCTTGACCTACTCCAATAATTCCGCCAAAGCCCTGAGACTTAAGTTGTTTCTCATCCCAAATTTGAACTTTTAGTCCAGCTTTCGCACCACCTGCAGCTTTTACAACCGCCGCCATTTTCTTTGTGAATGAATCAGGGGTTAAGTGACTTGGTGGAGTATTAATTAAATCTCGTACAAGGTATGTGTACTTTGCGATAATCGCTGCGCGAGATACAGCCGCTTTCGCATCTGCCGTTGATGCCAACTTTGAATGAACTGTGATTGCCTTAAGAGGGGCTTTGAAATCAGCCTTTGTTGAGCCACGAAACTCGGTAAATGAGTAGGCACCTAATGCTGCACCTTCTGCAACGGCCGCTACCTCGGTGAGTGTCTTTGCCGGAAGAGAAAAGGTTGCTGATGCATTTCCGGCTAATGCGCGAGATGCGGCACCTGCTGCGCGACGAAGAGTTTCATGTGAATACTGTGCTGACTTATTTCCAAGGCCGGTGAAGACTAATAAACGAACATGAGTCCCGGGCACCTTAATGACTTCATCTGCTTTTCCAGTCGCACCCATGTCGGCAAGTTGGGCAAGAACAGTCTTTGTATCGATCGCCATTTCGCCTGTTTCAATGGCGAGACCACCCTTTGCATTAGTAGAAGCAAGTCCCAGGACTAAAACTTCATCTTTAACGACGCCATCTGAAATCTTTAATGTGCTCATACCCTGAAGCGTAATAGAACTCTTGGTAGGTTTGCACAATGAAGACATCACCATTAAATGACAAGCACCTCGCCCTCAATGCAAAGATGGCCGACTTTGGTGGTTGGTTGATGCCTATCGAGTATCCAGGAGCGGGAGTTCTGGCTGAACATGCAGCGGTTCGTGAGCGTGTGGGCCTTTTTGATGTCTCACACCTTGGTAAGGCCTCAGTGAAGGGTGTCGGAGCAGTTGAGTTTCTCAACCGTTGCTTCACCAATGATTTGAACAAGATCGAAAGCGGTTCAGCTCAATACACCTTGTTGTGTACACCTACTGGTGGAGTCGTCGATGATCTGATCGCTTACCGTAATTCAGATAGTGATTTTTTCTTAGTTCCCAATGCCTCCAATACGACAGATGTTGTGAAGGTGCTGCAGGATCAAGCACCAGCTGGGGTAGAGGTTAAAAACCTACATACAGAGTTTGCGGTACTTGCGATTCAGGGTCCACTTGCACCACAGGTATTGTCAAAACTTGGAATCATCGTTGATATCGATTACATGGCTTTTGCCAATGTAAATATCTCTGGGGCCGATGTAATCGTGTGCAGGACCGGCTACACCGGAGAACTAGGTTTTGAGTTGCTTCCTAAGGTTGCCGATGCTTCACGAGTATGGGATGCGATTGTTGATGCGATGACACCTCTGGGCGGAGTCATCTGTGGCTTAGGTGCACGCGATACTTTGAGAACAGAAATGGGATACCCATTGCATGGTCATGAGCTATCTCTTGAAATTACACCTGTCGAAGCAAGTGCTGGTTGGGCGGTTGGCTGGAAAAAAGATAGCTTCATCGGCTCTGAGAAACTTAAATCACAAAAAGAGAATGGTCCATCACGTAAAAGTTATGCACTTAAATCCTTAGATCGCGGAATACCTCGCGCCGGAATGATTGTAAAGAATCAAACTGGTGAAGTTGTAGGTGAGATAACGAGTGGAACATTTTCACCAACCCTTAAGCATGGAATTGGTTTAGCGCTTTTGCAATCAGATGTGGGGCTGGGTCAGACCCTTGTCATCGATGTTCGTGGGCGTGATTCTCAGTGTGAAGTTGTAAAGCTTCCCTTTGTTACTTCACATGTTCGTTAAAGATAATCGGTTGTAAGAAAGCTGCACGAGTACGCGTTCTACGTAAAGCTGAAAGCACCGGTTTCCCAGCAAATGCGATCAAAGTAGAGGTAAAGATTGCACGTGGAATATCCCACGCCATGGATGTGGCAAAGTGAAATGTAATAAAGCGAGATACGTTCTCTGAGATATCTCCATTGGGTAGGTACGACAGCTGGGTACTAGCTCCCAAGGCCCAGGGCCAAAACTGAAGATCCATGAGTATGCCAAAGGCAGCTGATGCGAAGATGGCGTAGATAATCAACATCATTAATTCGCGGCCGCCGCGCAGGGTTTTAGGTAGAGCTCCGGCGAGTAAACCAATCCACGCCGCTGCAAATACTTGGTACCCAAGCCAGGGTCCAATTCCGCCGGTCAATAAAGCGGAGACAAACATAGAGATCATTCCTAAAAGAAAACCAAAAGATGCCCCAAAGACTCGTGCGCTCAAGATCAAAATAAACCACATTGGTTCTATCCCGACTGCGCCTGCACCAAGTGGTCTTAACGCTGCAATGAGAGCTGACAAAACACCAAGCAGAGCAACAGATTTCGCATCCAACTGTTGGCTGGATATCTGTACGACTACTAAGGCAAAGGAGATTGCAACAGCACACCAAAAGAAGAGTTGCGTTTGTGGCAAGTTCTCGCCCACGTAAAAAAACGGCCATAGAAAACCAGCAGCGCTGAAAATAGATGCAACCAGCAGAACACCTGCGGTCTTGCGAGAAAAGGTAATGACATTCGCAGTTGTGTTCATTGCAATCCCTCAAGGGCGGCAACTACATCTTTGACACTAAGCCATGGTTGAGGCGACATCACCTTTGCAACTTGTGGGGCAAATGCAGGAGAGGAGAGCAGAACATCAAGAGTTGAACCATCTGCGACGATATCTCCATCTGCAATGAAGATAACCCGGGAAGCTAGTTCGGCAACTAGTTCAACATCATGTGTTGCCAAAATGACCGCCTTGCCAAAGCTCGCTGAAAAGTTGATCAGCATTCGGGTTAACTCATTCTTAGCTTGGTAATCAAGACCGCGAGTAGGTTCATCTAAAATCAAAATCGTGGGATTGGATGAAAGAACAACGCTAAGGGCCAGACCTAGGCGTTGTCCCTCTGATAAATCTCGAGGATGAGTTGCGGTAGAAATTCCAGGGACCAATTGTTGAAGTACTGCATAGGTTGTTCCCGCCGTTAGCTCATTGTCTCGGTCTGCCAGCTCGCATTCGATGGCGACGGACTGTCCGTATAAAAGATCGCTTGGTTCTTGAGGGATAAAACCAATTGTTTCTCGGCGTTGTTTTCCATGAAGCTCGTGTGGGTTTTTGCCTAATAGGGAAATACTTCCGCTGGTAGGTAGATTGACACCTGCTAACGCCTTCAACAAAGAGCTTTTTCCAGCGCCGTTGCGCCCCATCACTGCAACAACTTCTCCCGCGAAAATGTCGGAGTTGATGCTGTTAAGTGCGGTTGTGTCCCCATATGAAACGGTGAGCTTTTCAAAGGTTATGACCTTGGAGGTAGTTGGTTGTGTCTCAACCTTGCTGGTCGTTTCAAGACCCCGATACTCCGTGGTCATTCGTCGCATCTCGCGCACCGTCACGCCGATTTCTTTCAGCCCTAACGCTCTTGCTAAATGCACAATCGGTGGTGCGATAGGCGATTGCATCAAGATTTCTTCTGGGGTTCCAACATTTGCTACACCCTCGCCATTGATGTAAACGATTCGATCGGCAAATTGAATAACACGTTCTAGTTTGTGCTCAGCAATAACGACGGTGAGTCCTAAATCATGAACTAAACGGTGCAGAATTGAAAGCACCTCTTCAGCGGCGATTGGATCTAGCGCACTTGTTGGCTCATCCAGAACCAGAACTTTGGGATGGGTTACTAGTGCAGCACCAATTGCAACTCTTTGTTGTTCTCCGCCACTTAAAGTTGCAATTGATCTATTGCGCAGTGGGGCAAGACTCAAAAGATCTAGTACCTCTTCAACTCTTTTGCGCATGACATCATTAGGAAGGTTGAGAACCTCCATGCCAAAGGCAAGTTCTTCTTCGACGGTGTCTGCAACAAAGCCATTTGCTGGATTTTGTCCAACGATTCCGATCAAGTGAGCCATTCCACCAGGTTTGGTCATCTGGGTTGAAAGACCATTAACACTCACATCACCCGCCAAGATTCCACCTGTGTGATGGGGGACTAGCCCATTAATCAATCTGAGCAATGAGGATTTGCCCGAACCAGTTGGACCGATCACTAAAACCATTTCGCCTTCAGCGATTGTCAGATTCAGATCTTCCAAAACGGTGGTGGTGGAGTTTGGATAAATCAAAGAGACATGTGAAAACTTAATCATGAGATCACCACTAGACCCAAAGCTGTGATGACAACAAGAGAATCCTTTAGGCGCCAAGAAATTGGGCGATATCTGGAGCGCTTTTTGCTCACTCCATACCCACGACTGTCCATCGATGCTGCCAAATCTAAGGATCGAGCTAGCGATTCCTCTAGTAATGGAATCGCTACTCGTTTCCATGAAGAAAATCCACGCGTCTTTTGACCACGTAACCGCTGTGCCATTCGAATACGTTTTACCGAGCTAACTAATTGTGGAAGGACAGATGTTGCAATCACTACTGCAACTGCAAACTCATAAATATAAATCGGCATAACACGCAGCAAACGATGTGGACTAGTAAGTGAGGCGGCAGCCCCAAAGATCACAATGATGGAACAGATAAGTAAGCCTTCAGTAACAGAAGATGACAATCTCTCCCATGTCACCGTGCCGCCGATGCGAATTCCGGGCATCCAATCTGGCAGCGGCACAATTGGAACAGTAAATAATGGAGTCCCTGGAATGGGGACACCAATAGCTATTCCAATCGCAGTACGAACCACCAAGATCCACGCGGAAAGTTTTAAGGTCCAATCAAAACTCTTAGCCCATGGAGCGTTGTCGCGACAGGTATAAACAACAACCATCACTACACCCACACAGGAAACAGTGACCCAGGTGCTATCAAATCGAAGAATGGCAACAGCCAAACCGATAGCCCAGAGCCACCATGTAAATGGGTGTAGTGATGGTTTACTCATATTTACTTTTTGATGTAACCCTTTGGAGTCTTCATCTCAACTCCGCACTCTTTCGCTGGGTAGCCATTGAGTCCGCAGATAAACCCTGATCCTTCTGCGCGAACCTTGACAGCTTGTCCTAATACTTCGATGCCTAGCGCTGATTTATCAGCGACCACACATTTTTTAATGAGTCGTGGGGTTGATTCACCCTTTGGTCGCAAAACAGATGAACCAAAATCAATCATTACGCCGATGCGCTTCTTTCCAGCTACTGCCTTTGTTTTTCCGCAAATACTTGAAAAAGATGGCGCAACCTTGGGAGCTTTTGCATTAGGAATTGCATCATTACTAAAGGTAAATGCCCATCCTTCAACAGATCCATCCTCAACATTAACTGTTGGGCCGGTCATTGCAGCTGTCCACTTGGTTGCACCAGGGGCAGCTTGAAAGTAACCCCAATAGCGCCACCCAGTATCTGCGGCTTGTGCTGATGGAGTTGATAACGCGGCCATAAGTAGAACCGCAAAAAGTACTTTGAATTTCATTGCTGTGTAGCCTCTCGAAAATAAAAGAGTCTCACAGGGAGTGAACCACAACCAGAGATGTAGGCAGAGCCGATACATCTGGCGTTAGGAGCACACCCCGCAAACCTCGGCGGGTGTTTGTCTCATCTCGATCCAATGGGTAATCCGACTTATCTTTCAATAGAATTTTCTATTTGAGAGATTTACGGTTGCGGGTCAGCGTCGGATTTTCACCGAACTTCCCCCACTAGAGGAGCTATTAAGTTGTATGCGAACCAAACCACAAGGGGTTGGGGTTGGCAACTAGGCGCGCTCGTCATAGGCTTGCAAGTATGGAATACAGACGCCTTGGCAGTACCGGAATGTATGTTTCAGAGATTTCCTACGGAAACTGGATCACACACGGAAATCAGATCGAGTCAGATGCGGCGATCAAATGTGTAAAAGCTGCACTTGATGAAGGCATCACTACCTTTGATACCGCTGATGTCTACGCAGGTACAAAAGCGGAAACTGTTTTAGGTAAAGCGCTCAAAGGCGTGAAGCGTGAATCGTATGAGTTGTTTACAAAGGTTTATTGGCCAACTGGCACAGGCAAAAATGACCGTGGACTTTCTCGCAAGCACATTATCGAATCATGTAACGCATCCCTGAAGCGTTTACAGACCGATCACATTGATCTGTACCAAATGCATCGCTTTGATTATGAAACTCCACTAGAAGAATCTCTGAGCGCCTTCGATGACTTAATCCGCGCAGGCAAGGTTCATTACATCGGCTTTTCTGAATGGAACGCTTCGCAGATTAAATCGGCGTTAGCAATTCAGGATGCTCGCGGATTCAACCGCTTTGTTTCCAGCCAACCTCAGTACTCGGCTTTATGGCGTGTTATCGAAGCAGAGGTAGTGCCTTTGTCCAGAAAAGAAGGCATAGGGCAGATCGTTTGGTCTCCTATGGCGCAGGGGGTTTTGACCGGAAAGTACCTGCCAGGAAAGAAGGCACCTGTTGGATCTCGCGCCACCGATAAGGGCAGCGGCGCAAACATGATCAAGGGCTGGTTACGTGATGAGGTTCTTGAGGCGGTTCAAAATCTCAAGCCGATTGCAGATCAAGTTGGATTAACGATGTCTCAATTAGCGATCGCATGGGTTCTACAAAATCCTAATGTTTCATCGGCCATCATGGGAGCGACCAAGCCATCACAGGTTAAAGAAAACGTAAAGGCATCCGGTGTAAAGCTAGATGCAGATGTAATGAAAGCGATTGATCAAGCACTTGGAAAGCTTCCTGAACGCGATCCTAAGAAAAATGAAAGTCCGAACCCTCGGGCTTAATTGATCGAGTTGCCAACCTTCACCTGAGGATGTGGCGCACGTAAGCGTCGCATCTGGGTGGAGCGTAGCCAGGCATACATGCCAAGACCCTTGGTTGATGTTCCTGGAAAGTTTGCTTCAACCGCTTTGCGAATTTTTCGTGATAGAAAAATTCCATCGATTACAGCAATTACTAGAACTGCGTACATCAATGCGATCGCACCAATTTGCACGGCGGCGATTGGAAAGAGTGTGAGTACAAGTACAACAAAGATGATTGGCAAGAAGTACTCGCCAATGGAACGTCGTGAATCAACATAATTTCTAACAAAGCGACGAGCTGGACCACGATCACGTGCCGGAAGTGCCGCTTCATCTCCACGAAGATATGCAGCTCGTTGAGCTACACGAGCCTCTTTGGATTGAAGCTTTGAAGCACGCTTCTGATCTTTGGTGACGATAGGAGATAAAGAGGAGACCTTGCGCTTGGACTCTGCTTCTTTTCGCTTTGGGGTTGGACGGCCTTTGCCCTCATTGCTTGTCATGGGGCAACTATAGAGCCCGACTCTTAATTGGCTCGACTCGCAGCAGCCCCTCGCGGGGAGTAGGCTTGGCCAGTAGTCAATAAAGGAGAGCAATAATGACAACAGAAGCAACAACCACAACAGGAATCCTTTTAACGGATGTAGCTGCATCAAAGGTAGCTGCCCTGCTTGCGCAAGAAGGTCGCGATGATCTCAACCTTCGTGTAGCTGTCCAACCTGGTGGTTGCTCAGGTCTCAAGTACCAGCTGTACTTTGATGATCGCAATATGGATGGCGATATCGTCCGTGAATTTGGTGCGGTCAAGGTCATCACCGACAAGATGTCAGATCCATACCTTTCAGGTGCAACTATTGATTTTGTAGACACAATTGAGAAGCAAGGTTTCACAATCGACAATCCAAATGCGCAAGGTTCTTGTGCATGTGGCGATTCATTTAACTAACAAGCTGACTCGTAGACATTAGGATCCCTACATGAAAATCGGTGTAGCGGGTTCGGTAGGTCTTGACCATTTGATGACTTTCTCCGGAAAGTTCACCGACTCACTTGTCGCAGGTTCATTGGAAAAGGTTTCCTTAAGTTTTCTCGTGGACAGTCTTGATGTGCGACGCGGCGGATGTGCAGCAAATATCGCATATGGAATGGGCGTGCTTGGTCTTAATCCAATTTTGATCGCAGCGGTTGGTAAAGATTGGGCGGATTACGAAGCCTGGCTAACTCGCCATGGTGTAGATACCTCTCACGCGCTGGTTTCAACAACTTTGCACACCGCACACTTTGTTGTAACAACTGATCAAGATCTCAATCAGATCGCATCCTTTTTTCCAGGAGCAATGTCAGAGGCACGCAATATTGAGTTAAGTCCAATCATGGAAAAAACCGGTCGGTTAGACATGATGGTGATTTCACCGGATGACCCTGAAGCGATGCTTCGTCACTCTGAAGTCTGCCGTCAATTAAACATTCCATTTGCAGCAGATCCATCACAACAGATGGCGCGCATGACGGGTGAAGAGATTAAGTTGCTAATCGATGGTGCTTCATACCTGTTCCTCAATGAGTATGAATTAGCGCTAGCTATGCAAAAAACCGGCTGGAGCGATCGCGAGATTCTTGATCGTGTGAAGTATCGCGTTGTCACACTTGGTTCTCAGGGAGCAAAGGTTGAAAGTGGGGCAGGGGAGTTTGTTCAAGTCACTTGCCCGAAGGAGAAATCCAAAACCGATCCAACGGGCGTTGGAGATTCATTCCGTTCAGGATTTATTGCAGGGCTTGCATGGGGGCTTTCTCATGAACGGTGCGCTCAATTAGGTGCATTAATCGCTACCTATGTCATCGAAACCTTGGGAACCCAGGAGTACCGATTTACCTCGGCAGAGTTTGTTGCCCGCTTTGAAGAGGCCTATGGAAAAGATGCTGCTGCCGAGATCGCTGCCCATATTAAGTAATGTGAGCAGTGCCACCCCTCGCCGAGTTTAGGCTCGTGCCACGCTCAGCGGCTTTTCAAACTATCCTTACCCCTATGTCCCGACGCACCCGATTGACTCGATTGAGCCGCCTCAAGCCGCTCCTGTTTTTGGCCCCGCTCGCATTGCTCACTGGTTGCTCCAAAGTTTCAGGACTTGGCTTTGAAGAGGGCATCACAAGTGTTAACGACCAATCCTTGTCTTTGTGGCAAGGTGCATGGATCGCCGCGGGAGTTGTCGGCGTATTTACTTTAATTTTAATTGTGTGGCCAGCAATTTTTCATCGTGGCAAGAAGGAAGATCCATCTTTCCCAAAGCAAACTCAGTACAACGTACCTGTTGAAATTGCTTACACAGTTATTCCATTTATCATCGTTGCGGTTTTGTTTTACTACACAGCCCAGAAGCAAACAATCATCACTGAAAAAACTACAACGTATGCCCATGAAATTACCGTTGAAGGAATTCAGTGGTCTTGGCAGTTTGGTTACCCAGAGGCTGGTCCAAAAGCTGTTGTAACTGGCACGCCTGAGCAGACACCAACACTGGTTGTTCCTCTAGGGGAGCGGGTTCGCTACACATTAACGGCAAATGATGTTGTTCATGGTTTCTGGATCCCAGCCTTCATGATTCAAATGCAAAATCTTCCAGGAGTAACCAACCATCTTGAATTCACCGCCAATAAGTTGGGTGAATTCCCGGGTCGTTGCAATATTTTGTGCGGACGTAACCACTCGCAGATGTTGTTCACCGTAAAGGTAGTAACACCTGCAGAGTACGACGCTTATCTTGAATCAATTAAGGGAGGCCAAGCATGACAACCTATGCAGAGAAGCCAACGATGACCGCAGGTCGTCCAGCTCCTACCCCTAAAGGAAAGTCATTTGTTAAGTGGATAACCTCAACCGACCACAAGACAATCGGTTACCTCTACCTGATGACATCTTTTGCATGGTTCCTTATTGGAGGAGTCCTTGCCCTTGCCCTGCGTGCAGAATTAGCACGTCCAGGAATGCAGTTTGTAAGTAATGAACAGTACAACCAGATTTTCACAATGCACGGAACAATTATGTTGCTTATGTTTGCAACACCGCTGTTTGTTGGTTTTGCCAATGTGATCATGCCGCTTCAAATCGGCGCCGCAGATGTGGCCTTTCCGCGCCTGAACATGCTTTCGTACTGGCTGTACTTCTTCGGTTCCATCATGGCCTTCGGAGGCTTTCTATCTCCCGGAGGAGCTGCATCATTTGGTTGGACTGTTTACGCCCCACTTTCAAATGCCCAGTACTCACCAGGAATTGGTTCAGATCTTTGGTTGATCGGTTTGGCTATCAGTGGTGTTGGAACAATTTTGGGTGGCGTTAACTTCATTACAACGATCTTCACAATGCGCGCTCCCGGAATGACCATGTTCCGTATGTCAATCTTTTCATGGAACGTTTTGCTAACCGCGATCTTGGTTCTTCTTGCATTCCCACCTCTAGCAGCAGCACTACTTGGCCTAGAAGCAGATCGTTTGTATGGAACCCATCTCTTTGATCCGGCAAATGGTGGCGTGATGTTGTTCCAGCACTTGTTCTGGTTCTTTGGGCATCCAGAAGTTTATATTTTGGCTTTGCCGTTCTTCGGAATCGCTACGGAAATTTTGCCGGTATTTAGTCGTAAGCCAATCTTTGGTTACTTAGGTTTGATCGCAGCAACTATTGCAATCTCAGCGCTTTCAGTTTCTGTGTGGGCGCACCACATGTTCGCAAGTGGTCAGGTTCTGTTGCCGTTCTTCTCATTCATGACATTCCTCATTGGTGTTCCAACTGGTGTGAAGTTCTTCAACTGGATCGGAACAATGTGGCGTGGCCACGTAACCTTTGAAACTCCAATGTTGTGGGTTATGGGATTTTTGATCACCTTCCTGTTCGGTGGTTTAACAGGAATCATCCTCGCCTCACCTCCACTTGATTTTGCAGTGTCTGCTAGCTACTTCGTAGTCGCTCACTTCCACTACGTACTCTTTGGAACAGTGGTCTTTGCGATGTTTGGTGGCTTCTATTTCTGGTGGCCAAAGATGACCGGCCGCATGCTCAATGAAACCCTTGGAAAGATCCACTTCTGGACCTTGTTCTTCGGTTTCCACTTAACCTTCTTGATCCAACACTGGTTGGGAATCAAGGGCTTCCCACGTCGTTACGCAGATTATCTGCCAACAGATGGCTTCACATTTATGAACACCGTTTCAACGATCGGTTCATTCCTGTTAGCTCTTTCAATGATTCCTTTTGCAATCAATATTTGGATTACTCGTAAGGCACCACTTGTTGGTGTCGATGATCCTTGGGGTTATGGCTCCTCTTTGGAATGGGCGACCTCATGTCCTCCACCTCGCCACAACTTCCTTTCAATGCCACGAATCTCATCAGAGCGACCAGCGTTTGATCTTCACCACCCGCATGTAAAGACTGAAGGGCACAAGTAAGCGATGAAAGCATCCTGGAAGTTATTTGGCGGATTAAGTGTTTTCTATGTACTGATGACAGTCATTTACTGGCAGATCGGTGGTGAGCCGGTTGGTGTTGCAGGAATGCTTTTGTCTGCTTGTTTGGCAGGCATGGTTGGTTTCTATGTGTGGTTCACACAAAAGCGAATCGGCGTAACACTTCCTGAAGATAACTTGACCGCTGAAATTTCAGATGGAGCTGGCGAACTAGGTTTCTATAGTCCTCATTCATGGTGGCCGCTGCCGGTTGCGATGAGTGCATGTGTATTTGCACTTGGACTTGTTATTGGTTGGTGGCTTTCACTGATCGGTCTAGGTGCTCTCGTAATCTCCATCATTGGCATGGTTACAGAGTATGAAAAACCAGAGATAGCTTCTGCTCACTAATGAGCTCTCCTCGCGCTGAAATTCTGGCAACGGATTTTCCTAATACCGCTGCGGCGCGAATAACAATTAATGCACCTGCTCATGTGATCTTTGATCTATTGGCAAATCCTGCCGCACATCAACGTTTTGATGGCTCGGGGACTATTCAAGGCGCTATCTCTGGACCTGATCGGCTCTTTCTTGGTGCGAAATTTGGGATGGCGATGAAGATCAAGGTTCCTTATCGCATCAAAAATACTGTAGTTGCCTTTGAAGAGAATAAGAAAATCACCTGGTGCCATTTAATGAAGTGGACCTGGTGCTACGAACTACAGGCGGTCTCTGATTCCCAAACAGTTGTCACTGAATCATTTGATGCAAGCAACATCCCAGCCTTTGCCAAGTGGTGGTTGAAAACGACGGGTGCGATGGCGCATAACCCAAAGTGGATGGCTAAATCTTTAGTAGCCCTGAAGGCGATCTGCGAAGGTTGAAGTTAGCGCGATTTGCTCCAGCGCTCTTTGTTCTTTTGTGGAGCACAGGCTTTGTTGGCGCTAAGTACGGATTACCGTACGCCGATCCATTTGTATTCTTATCAGTTCGCGTCTTGATCGCAGCGGTACTTCTATTTGTAATCGCATACCTGTTTAAGATGCCTTTACGTATCGGGCGCAGTGCAATTGCACGCTCTTCAATTATTGGATTTTTTCTACACGCATGTTATTTGGGTGGTGTGTTTTACTCGATTTCTCAAGGATTGCCAGCAGGTGTTGCGGCTGTGGTTACAAGTCTTCAACCGGTTCTAGTCTCGATCTTTGCGGTCAAAGTACTGGGGGAGCAGCTGCGAATTTCGCAGGTTGCAGGATTGCTTCTTGGTTTGTGCGGAGTCATTCTTGTTCTTGGCCCATCATTTAACTCTCATATTCCAACCGCTGGGATCGTTGCAATCGTTGTAGCTCTTATCGGAAGCACAACCGCAACACTCCTGCAGAAGCGGGTCGGTGCTGATATCCCACTTGTTGCAGGTACTGCTTATCAATATCTATTTACCGGGTTGGTCTTAGGTGTAATCGCCTTAGCAACGGGCAATACCCACATCACCTGGAGCTCTCGCTTTACCGCGGCCTTCGTGTGGTTAGTACTTGTTCTATCTGTAGGCGCGATTCTGCTGCTTTTATGGCTACTTAATTCAGGTAGTGCAGCTTCGGTGTCATCACTGTTTTACTTAGTCCCACCAGCAACAGCGATTGAAGCCTTCTTCCTCTTCGGAGAAAAAGTAAACACCCAAGGCTTCCTTGGAATAGGAGTTACCGCCTTGGGTGTTTGGCTTGTAATGAGAGGTTAGTGCTCAATCTCCTTGAGATCATCTGCTGAAACCTTAGGAATAGCTTCAGAGTGAGCAACACTCATGCGTGAGCGAATCTTGTTTCTGATCGCTCCGGCGCGCTTAACGCCACGACCATCCACTTCAGGAAGCTCAAGTGCAGGTGCTTGTTCATGTGAGGTGAGGAGGTAAGCCTTCTCTGGTGAGATTGGCTCATGTACTTCAACAAACTCTCCATGTGGAAGACGCAACAAGCGACCTGTTTCGCGACCATGCAGAACTAATTCACGATCTGCGCGCTGGAGCGAGAGGCATAGACGCTTTGTTACAACAAAAGCGATCGGAGGCAGAATGAAGATTCCAAAACGAGTACCCCACATAATTTGATTGATTGATAAATCAAAGTGGGTTGCAATCAGATCGTTACCACCGTTAATCAGTGCAACGATCATGAAGGTAATTGACATTGCACCAAGGGCTGTGCGGTTTGGTGCATTACGTGGACGATCCAGAAGATGGTGTTCACGCTTATCGCCTGTAATCCAACTTTCGATAAATGGATACAGCGCCATTCCGGTAAACAAAATTCCTGGAACGATCAAACCTGGAATCAAAATATTCCAAGAAACTGTGTAGCCAAAGAAATAAGTCTCAATAGGTGGTGACATGCGAACTAATCCATCGAGCCAACCCATGTACCAATCGGGCTGAGAACCAGCAGAGATCTGTCCTGGTGTGTATGGACCGTATAACCAAATTGGGTTAATTGAAGCTACAGCTGAAATAAATGCAATGACTCCGAAAACGATAAAGAAGAATCCGCCAGCCTTTGCCATGTAAACAGGCATCAATGGGTATCCAACAACATTCTTCTCGGTACGACCTGGACCAGGGAACTGTGTGTGCTTCTGGTACCAGACCATCATTAAGTGAACGGTGATGAGTGCGAGGAATGCTCCCGGTAAGAGCAGAACGTGAACTGTATATATTCGAGGAATAAATGCTTCACCAGGGAAGGCACCACCAAAGGCAAAGTACGACAGGTAGGAACCAACCACGGGTATGGCTTGAATAATCGCTTCAGCGATGCGGATACCGGTTCCTGACAGCAAATCATCTGGAAGTGAGTAACCGAGGAAACCTTCTACGATTCCAAGGGTCAACAAACCAACACCGATAATCCAGTTTCCTTCACGAGGCTTACGGAATGCACCAGTAAAGAAAACGCGCATCAAGTGAGCAACAATCGCTGCCATGAAGATAAGAGCTGCCCAGTGGTGAATCTGGCGCATCAGTAATCCGCCGCGTACCTCAAAAGAGATATGCAGTGCGGAGGCATAAGCAGCTGACATCTTCACGCCTTCTAATGGCTCATAGCTGCCTTCGTAAATTACTTCTTTCATAGAAGGGTCAAACCAAAAGGTTAGATATGTTCCAGAAAGCAGCAAGATCACAAATGAATACAGTGCAACTTCGCCAAGCAAGAAAGACCAGTGATCAGGGAAGACCTTTTGCAAATTCTTCTTCATCCATGCAGCAGCACCTGTGCGCTCATCGACGTAGTTAGCGACTTGTCCCAAACGATGTTCTGTTGTCATGAAGAGATACGCCCCCAAAAACTAGGTCCAACTGGCTCGGTGAATGGTGTGCGGGCGATGAGGTAACCCTCTTCATCCACGGTGATATTTAACTGCGGAAGTGGTCGAGCCGCAGGTCCAAAAATAACCTTTGCTGCTCGAGTCACATCAAATGTTGATTGATGGCATGGACACAGCAGATGCTTGGTCTGTTGTTCATAGAGGGCAACTGCGCAGCCCATATGTGAGCAGATCTTTGAAAAGGCGATGATTCCCTCATGTGTCCAACTCAATCGCTCTGCATCAAGGTTGAACTCTTCTGGACGAAGTCTGATCAGAAGAAGGGCATCTTTGGCGATGTCGCTCAAGTGACGGTGCTCTGGATCTTCAATCTCTGGCAAAACCTGTGCAACCGCGCCAACCTCAAGATCTGAGGCCTTAATGCGGCGATTTCCTGGATCTGTCACTAAGTGAGTTCCAGCTTTCCATGATGTCTCCTTCTGATCATTTCCTGGAAGCGGGCCAAGATCGCGAAGTAATAGGACAGGTGAGAGCGCCGATAGTCCTAACGCTGCACCTAAGGATCTTTTGATGAGCGAACGACGACCTAAACCTGATGCTTGCGCTCCATCTTTCACCGCGTCGACAAACTCTTTACGATCAGAATCTGGAGAACGAAACTCATGACGATGCGCAATAACTTCTTGATCCGGCATCAAGGTCTTGGCCCAGTGAATCGCACCCATTCCGATAAAGAACAGTGAGATAGCCATACCTAGACCTAATCCAAGTTGATGCGCATTCTGATTACCCATAACTGGTACGAAGACAAAGATGTCATCGGGAATGAAAAATGAGGCGATCAGCAACAAGGTTCCAAGGGAAGAGATGCCGAAGAGAATTGCAATTTGTCGCTCTGCTCTCTTTGCTGCAACTGGATCATGATCTGCTTTACGGTGAACGTGCGCGGGAAGTCCTGGATCTTTTATAGCTTCGATTTCATTAGACATGTATTTATCTCGCCTTCATCGCTAGCCATACAGCAACACCGATAAGAACTCCTAGACCAAGAGTCCATGCAAGTAATCCTTCTGTTACAGGACCTACGCGTCCAAGGGAGGCGCCACCAAGATTCGGTTCAGCCTCTGCAGCCTTAATCCACTTGATGATTGACATCTTCTCTTCAGGAGTAATTGTCTTATCGCTAAACACTGGCATTGATTGTGGACCAGTAACCATCGCTTCGTAAATATGTTTTGGTTCGATGCCCATCAATGTTGGCGCGTACTTACCTTGTGTGAGCGCTCCACCTTGACCAGCGAAGTTGTGGCACATCGCGCAGTTGTTACGGAAAAGTTCTCCGCCTTCAGCTGTGCTTCCATCACGTTCAAAATTGAGTTGTTCCTCGGTTGGAATTTCCGGACCAGGTGCAAGGGATGCAACATAGGCAGCCAAAGCCGCTGTTTCTTCAGGTGTATATAGAGGTTCTTTGCGCATTGCTTGAGTGCTCATGTCGGCCATTGGCATACGTCCAGTTCCTACTTGGAAATCAACTGATGCCGCTCCAACACCAACGAGTGAAGGTGCGATTGCGCCACCTTCAGAGTTAAGTCCGTGACATGAAGAGCAACCCTTCAAAAAGATCTGACGACCTTCTTCGATGAGCGCTGAACGATCAGCGGTTGTTGTCTGCGCTGTTGTGGTTGCACTGGCAACACTGAAAGTGGTTCCAATTGCAAGCAAGGCAAAGATCAACAATGCAGGACCTGCCGCCTTGTGGCGACGGTAGCGGGATAGACGCTTCACTTAGATTCCTTACTACTTAATCAGGTAAATCGCAGCAAATAGCGCGATCCAAACAACGTCGACGAAGTGCCAGTAATACGAAACAACAATTGCTGTTGTTGCTTGTTGATGAGTAAATCGACGGGCCTTAGCAACGCGGACCATCACGATTAAGAAAGCGATGAGCCCACCCGTTACGTGTAAACCGTGGAAACCAGTTGCAATATAGAAAACAGAACTGTAAGCATTTGTTGAGAGTGCAAGACCTTCTGAAACCAACATCGCATACTCGTACACCTGACCGGCGATAAAGAATGAGCCCATCAAAAAGGTAAGAGCAAACCACTCACGCATGCCCCACTTATTAATCTGGAACAACTTTCCAGTTCGGTGATTTTGGAAACGCTCTGCTGCGAAAACGCCAAATTGGCAGGTCACTGAGGAAAGAACCAAGACAGTGGTGTTAACCGCTGCAAATGGAATGTTGAGCAACTCTGTTGACTCAGACCAGATAGTTGGACCCTGAACTGCGCGAGTCGTGAAGTACATCGCAAAGAGCGCAGCGAAAAACATCAGCTCACTGGAGAGCCAAACGATTGTTCCAACAGCTACTGCATTGGGACGAGATATTTTGTGGTGTGCTACGGCGCTTGACATAGGGGCGATTATTCCCGAAAACAGGCTCCGCGTCTGCCTGGGCAGCGCTCAACCGCCCCTCTTTTTGCCCCTATTGAGGTGAAACGGATCACCTCAAAAATGCAGTTTCTGAGAGTCCATGGAGTAACGAGAACGGCTTACTTTTCAATAGAATGCGACCATGGCCGAGACCAAAAAACAGATCATCATCTACTCAGATGACTCCTCAGTTCGCTCCTCAATTGTGTCCGCTCTGGGAGTCCGAGCAGCTAAAGATCTTCCAGAACATGAGCTTCATGAGTTCGCAACTGGTTCGGCTCTTCGTGCATATGTAGATTCCAAAAATCTTGCAGGTGGTTTTCGCGCCGATCTTTTCATTCTCGATGGAGAAGCTGCTCAAGAGGGTGGCTTGGGTATGGCCCGCCAGCTCAAGGATGAGGTTTTTAACTGCCCACCGATCCTTGTCATCACAGGTCGCAAAGAGGACAAATGGCTTGCAGCCTGGTCCTTGGCTGAGGCTTCCGTTGTGCACCCCATCGATCCATTTACCTTAGCTAAGACCGCGGCAGATTTACTGCGCGGCAGTTCCGTAGTTTCTGCTTAACTTTTCTCATGAGCCAATTGCTGTGGGATGAGAACATAGCGATTATCAATGCAGGTCTTGATTTAGAAGTTGAACGGGTCCAATGGTGCATGGATCAAATTCTCACCGGTCAAGCCACGAATGACACCATCAAAAATTTTTTAATTTCTTTGAAAAACAAGGGTGAAAGCCCAGAAGAGGTTGGTGCATTGGTTGCGCAGATGTACCAACACTGCGCCCCAATCAATATCACTGAAAGAGCTGTCGACACCGTTGGAACTGGTGGGGATGGTGCTCACACAATCAATATTTCAACAACCTCGGCGATCATTGCCGCCGCTGCTGGTGCTCAAGTCATCAAACATGGAAACCGTGCCGCATCCTCTAAATCTGGCTCCGCCGATCTTCTGGAAAATCTAGGGATCAATATCAATCTCAATGGTTCGCAGGTTGAAGAGAGCTTTGCAAAATTAGGAATTGGATTTTGCTTCGCTCCGATTTTTCATCCAGCTATGAAGTTTGCAGCTGCAGCGCGTAAGGAGCTTGGCACGCCTACTGTTTTTAACATTTTGGGACCACTTGCAAACCCTGCCCGACCAAAGGCTGCTGCTATCGGCGTCGCCAATGAGCGAATGCATCTAGTGATGGCGCAAGTTTTGGGAGACCGCGGTGTCGATGGATTTGTTTTTCGCGGAGATGATGGACTTGATGAAATCACCTTGGCAACGACGACATCTGTTTTGAGCATTGGAACAGAGGAAATCACAAGTGGATTATTGGATCCTGAAGAGTTTGGAATTTCCAAAGCGCCAATAAGCGCGCTAGTTGGGGGAGATGGTGCTGAAAATGCTCGCATCACCAGGGGGATCTTTAGTGGAGAAAAGGGAGCACACCGAGATGCCTGCATCCTCAACGCCGCCGCAGCGATCGCTGCCTTTGAGGGAAAGAGGGAAGAGAGTTTGCATCAACGAATTTCAGATGGTCTTAAAGCGGCCAATACCGCAATTGATTCTGGTGCCGCCAATGAACTTGTAAATAAATGGGCTGAACTTACTCAGCGATTGGGCGCTTAGCCCTTCGCTTTTTTGATGGAAAACTTCGCATCTCTTCAAAGTTATAAATATTGAATCCAGCAAGACGTTCAATTAATCCGTGAAGCACATCTACAGTGGCTAGCGCATCATCCAGGGCTCTGTGATTGGGAGATGTTGTCGCTCCGAAAAATTGCGACAAGGTTGAAAGTTTGCAGTTAATTACCTCATCTCGCTCGAGCACCGCTCTAGCTAGTCGGGCGGTATCTACAGTTACATACTCTGGCCACGGGATTTCATGCGCAATCGAAGCCGCTTTGAGGAAACTCAGATCAAAGGGTGAGTTATGTGCAACGACAACTGTTTCCTCGGAGCTACCAAGAAATTCAAAAAGCGTAGGAAGGATTTCATCGATAAAGGGTGCAGAGACAAGCATCTGATCAGTAATGCCTGTCAGTTCGGTGATGAAATACGGCAATGCATGTCCGGGATCCACAAAACTCTGGAATGTTCCTAGTACTTGGCCGCCCTTAACTTTTACGACGCCAATCTCAGTAATTCCAGCCCCTAATCGAGGTGAACCACCGGAAGTTTCAAGATCTAGAACAGCAAAGGTTGTTTCAGATAGTTTTCTATCTGCAACCTTGGACATGCAATGAATCGTAGGTCATTGCTCTGACAATGCTTAAGTCGTAGGCTTTCGGTTATGGCGGTAGAAGGAGCTCCAGAAGGTTGGATGCAGGATTGGGCTGGTACTGGCACCGGTAAAAATGCCCATGTTGGAGTATTGCTAGTTCATGGCTTTACTGGATCGCCAGCTTCGATGCGTCCATGGGGCGAGTTTTTACACTCAAATGGATACACCGTGCGCGTGCCATTGCTGCCGGGACATGGAACACATCCTGAAAACCTCAATAAAGTGAAGTGGCAAGAGTGGCCGGCAAAGGTTGAGTTTGAGTTAAGTGAACTTCGAAAGAGTTGCGATGTAATTTTTCTCGTCGGACTTTCGATGGGCGGTGGAACGGTTTTGAATGTGGCCGCATCGCACAATGAAGCATTAAAAGGATTGATCTTGGTAAATCCAATGATTCACGTTAAAGGCGTACCTGTAGAACTAGCATTTTTCCTATCCCGACTTCAAAAAATGCGCACAAGCGTCGGAGATGACATCAAGCGTCCAGGGGTAACTGAATGGGGCTATGACGCCTTACCTACTCGAGGCGTGTATCAATTATTGAAGATGTTGCGAATCACCAGACGAAATCTGCCCAAGATTACGATTCCGGTTCAGCTCTTTCACTCTGTAGAAGATCACACCTT
>JBDLUF010000008.1:0-20679 GCA_039805445.1 Actinomycetota bacterium
ACTGTTGGACCGGCCCCAGAAATGAATGCAGCAACACCTGCTTTGCGAAGCTTTGTCATTAAAGCAAAGCTCTGTGGCATCGCATCTTTTCTATAGCTCTGGTGCAGGTAATCCTCAGTTGCTCCCAGCAAAAGATCTGGACGGTGTTGCAACGCCTGTATTAGAACCGCTGTATTTATTGAGTTTCGAACCGCATCTTGGTGTGGGATTGATTCAGGCAGCATCTTGCGTGCCTTAGAAGTTGAAAGCTCTGTTGCTGGAACAAAGGCAAGAACGCCGATACGTGGATCTACTTCGATATTCAGAGACTGTGCAACAACATGATTGCGTTGGCTCTCTTGCCAGGCAACATTTGCACTGCCGTAAATCGCAGCGGCAACATTGTCAGGATGACCTTCCATCTCATTTGCGATATTCAACATATCTTCATGTGACATCCGCTCATTACCGCCAAGAACTAATGCGCGAGCAAGTGCTAAGCCGCCAACAATCGCTGCTGCAGATGAACCAAGTCCGCGTCCATGTGGAATTACATTGAGCTGTCGAAGTGAGATTCCGCGAGGACGTCCACCTAAGAAATCAAAACCTTTGTACATCGCTTTGATTACTAAGTTTTTGTCATTGGTTGGAACCGCATCGGCACCTTCGCCGGTGACATCAATATCTACGCCCGATTCATCCATGACCTGAGCCATGTAACGATCATGCATATTCAACGCTAAACCAAGGCAGTCAAAGCCAGGACCCAAGTTTGCACTTGTTGCAGGAACTTGCACCTGCATTGGCTGAGCTTTAAATGTTGGCTTCATTTTTTATGCAAGTCCCAGTGCTTTTGCTGCAACCTTTGCATTGACAGGAACTACAACAGGCTTCTTCGCAGCTTCAAGTGCGTAAGGGATGTCCTTTAAACCATGTCCTGTCACAGTAATAACAATTGTCTTGTCCTTAGGCAGCTTGCCCGCCTTCTTGTATTTGATCAAACCTGCAAGCCCTGCTGCAGATGATGGCTCAACAAAGATTCCTTCTTTAGCTGCAATTAAGCGGTATGCCGCCAAAATTTCACGATCAGTTACAGAATCAATGACTCCGCCTGATGTATCGCGTGCTTCAACAGCTTGCTGCCACGAAGCTGGATTTCCAATGCGAATCGCTGTTGCGATTGTTTCAGGGTTCTTAACAACCTTGCCCTTAACGATGGGAGCAGCTCCTGCTGCTTGGAATCCGTACATCATCGGCAGCTTTGTTGTGAGTCCATCCTTGTTGTACTCCTTGTAACCCTTCCAGTACGCGGTGATATTTCCTGCATTACCGACTGGAAGTGCGTGAATATCTGGAGCATCGCCCAACATATCTACAACTTCAAAGCTTGCTGTCTTTTGTCCTTCGATGCGGAATGGGTTAACCGAGTTAACAAGTGCAACTGGGTAATTTTCAGAAAGTTCACGGGCAAGGGTTAAGCAATCATCAAAGTTTCCATTGACCTGCAAAATTGTTGAGTCGTGAATAACCGCTTGAGCAAGCTTTCCCATTGCGATCTTGCCCTTAGGAATAAGTACCGCAGGACGCATTCCAGCTTTAACCGCGTAAGCTGCAGCTGAAGCAGATGTGTTTCCAGTTGATGCACAGATAACAGCCTTTGCACCATCCTCTGCAGCCTTTGAAATCGCCATTGTCATTCCGCGATCTTTAAAGGAACCAGTTGGATTTAAACCTTCGTACTTAATCCACACATTGTTACCAAGAAGTTCTGAAAGGTTGCATGCATAGATAAGTGGTGTGCCACCTTCGCGAAGTGAAACGATTGGTGTCTTAGCACTTACTGGAAGACGATCGCGATACTCCTCGATAACTCCACGCCACTGATGTGCGCCAGCTGCCTTCTTGCGAGGGCCAGAGTTTTTTCCAAAAAGTGCCATTAGTTCTGTGCTCCTTCGACGCGAATCACGCTTTCAACCTTGCTTACGATGTCCATCTTCTTTAACTTTTCTACACATGCATCTAGAGCATCCTCAGATGCTGCGTGAGTTACAACGATCAATTCAGCATCTTCACCTAAACCAGCTTGGCGAACTGTTTGGATAGATACATTTTCACTGGCAAAGGTCTGTGCGATAGATGCCAAAACACCTGATTTATCAGCTACATGCAAGCGCACAAAGAACTGTGATTTAACTGCGCCAATAGGTGCGATATCTAAATCTGCGTAATCTGATTCGCCATACCCAACAGTTGAATATGCGGCATGACGTGCAACGGCGACCAGATCACCCAAAATTGCAGATGCAGTTGGTGCGCCACCTGCACCGCGGCCGTAGAACATCAACTGTCCTGCAGCCTCTGATTCAACGTAAATCGCGTTAAAGGCGTTACGTACAGATGCCAGTGGGTGAGATAAAGGAAGGATCACTGGGTGGACTCGAACTGAGATCTCATCTTTAACAGTTAACTCGGCGATCGCCAGCAACTTAATAACGCTGTTCATGGATTTTGCTGCAGCAACATCATCTGATGAAATCTTTGAAATACCTTCGCAGTACACCTCATCGATAACTACGGTGCTATGAAAAGCAAGGCTTGCAAGCAAAGCAGCCTTCGCTGCCGCGTCATGTCCTTCAACATCGGCGGTTGGATCTGCTTCTGCGTAACCAAGCGCCTGTGCTTCCTTTAGAACTTCATCAAAGGCGCGACCTTCTTCATGCATCTTGGTAAGAATGTAATTTGTTGTGCCATTAACAATTCCCATTACACGAGTGATTTGATCGCCCGCTAAAGATTCGCGCATTGAACGAATAATTGGAATCGCACCGGCAACAGCAGCTTCGTAATACAAATCTACTTTGGCCGCATCTGCTGCGTTAAAGAGTTCGTGGCCATGTGTTGCAAGCAAGGCTTTGTTTGCAGTGATAACTGATTTGCCATTTTTAATCGCTTCAAGGATTAAAGTTTTTGCAGGTTCGATTCCACCCATAACTTCAATAACGATATTGATTGTGGGATCAGAGACAATTGAATGTAGATCTGTTGTGATCAGTGATGGGTCGACGCCTTCACGTGGCCCAGCGTTGCGAACGCCAACCTTTGAGAGTTTAAGGACCGCACCTGAGCGCTCTGAGAGCTCTTGCTCATCATCTTGAAGCAGGCGAGCGACCTGGCTGCCGACAACGCCGCAGCCAAGCATGCCAATCGATAGTTGCTTAGCGCCCGAGTTCATGGGCTTATTCTTTCACAGATGGGTTGAACGGCGTTAAATATCCAACGCTAAAAGATCTTCAATACTCTCTCGGCGAACAATTACGCGAGCTTTTCCATCTTTTACTGCAACAACTGATGGACGAGGCACATGGTTGTAGTTACTTGCCATGCTGCGTCCATAAGCACCCGTTGCAGGAACAGCTAGTAAATCCCCCGGAACAATGTCTTCGGGTAAATCAATTTCGCGAATGATGATGTCGCCGGTTTCGCAATGCTTTCCGACCAAGCGGCTTGATGTGTTAGCCGCGGTACTGGTGCGATTAGCAAGAATTGTTGTGTATTCCGCGCCATACAGAGATGGACGAATGTTGTCGCTCATTCCGCCATCTACTGATATGTAACGACGATGCGTGCCATTTTCTAAGGTCACATCCTTAACGGTTCCAACTTCGTACAAGGTAAACATTGTTGGTCCAACAATTGCGCGTCCTGGTTCGATTGAAACAGTTGGGATTTCAAGTTTAAATGCTGCGCAGTGCTTCTTGACCGCGTTAGCAAGTGCCTGCATCGCATCAAGTGGATCAACAGTTACATCACCTTCAAGATATGCGATTCCATAGCCGCCGCCCAGATCTAATTCGGGCAACTCCTTTTTAAACTCATCACGATACTTGGCAAGAAATGTCACAAAACGTTCGGCCAAGATTTCAAAGGATTCAAAGCCAAAGATCTGCGAACCGATGTGTGCATGGAAACCACGAAGTTCTAGCGATGGTTGCTTGTGAACCGCGGTAATTGCGCTCCATGCCGCACCGCTTGCAATGGAAAAACCAAACTTCACATCTTCATGGGCGGTTGCAATTGATTCGTGGGTATGTGCTTCGATGCCAGGGGTTAAGCGAAGCAAAACCCGCTGAACCTTTCCGGCCTTTGCTGCAGCTGTTGCAACACGATCGATTTCATACATAGAGTCAATAACAATAGTTTCGACGCCAACGCTGATTGCTTTTTCGATCTCAGCAATCGATTTGTTATTGCCATGTACCTCGATCTTCTTCGGATCTATACCGCCGGCAAGTGCAACCGCCATCTCACCGCCTGTACTGACATCGATTCCGATGCCTAAATCCTTAATCCAGCGAGCAACCTCAGTGCAAGAAAATGCTTTTGATGCGTAATACACAGTGCCGGCTTTATCGCCAAAGGCCTCTTTGAGCGCTTCATTCCACGCTAAAGCACGTGCACGAAAATCAGCTTCATCAATAAAAAATGTGGGTGTGCCAAAATCTTTCGCTAATTGCTTTGCAGTAATTCCAGCGATAGAAAGTTCAGAACCTGTCTTAACAGAAGAGGACCACATGGGTTACATCCTCTCCGGTGAACTAACACCCAACAGATCAAGTCCATTGTGAACTACTTGCTTTGTTGCAGTACACAGTAATAGACGTGCGGTGTGGAGCGCAGATAATTTCTCATCGCCCATCGGCAGTACACGGCAATCGTTGTAGAAGCCGTGATAAGTGCCAGCTAATTCTTCAAGGTAACGCGCAATGCGGTGTGGTTCGCGGAATTCAGCCGCACTTGCTACGACACGAGGAAACTCTGCCAATGCTCCAAGCAACTCATTCTCGCGATCGTGCGAAAGCTGTGATGGGTCAAAATCTTTTAGTTCAAGAGAAGCGCCAAGTTCTTGGGCGTTCCGCAAAACCGCAGCGATACGTGCATGTGCATACTGCACGTAATACACAGGATTCTCATTTGTATTTCGCTTCAAAATATCTAAATCCATCACCATTGGTGTATCCACCGGGTAGCGAATCAATGTGTAGCGAGCAGCATCTACGCCAACCTTTTCAACTAGCTCTTCAAGAGTAATGATTGTTCCGGCGCGCTTGGAAAGCTTTACCTCTTCGCCACCTTCCATAATCTTTACAAGTTGACCGATTAATACATGGATGTTGTATTCAGGATCATCGCCGGCACAAGCTGCAGTTGCCTTTAAGCGACCTATGTATCCATGGTGATCAGCACCCAACATGTAAATGCAAATATCAAAGCCACGTTCACGTTTATTGATGTAATAAGCGGTATCTGAAGCAAAGTATGTGAGCGAGCCATCGCTCTTTGTCATGACGCGATCCTTGTCATCACCAAAATCTGTGGTCCGAAGCCAAACAGCGCCATCTACCTCAAATACATGGCCCTGAGCGCGAAGTTTTTCCATACCGTGTTCTACTGCGCCTTGTTCATGCAAAGAACGTTCAGAGAACCACACATCGAAATGGGTATTAAAGGTATCTAAAACTCGTTGTTGGTCTTTGAGCTGCAATTGATAAGCAGCTTCGCGGAATGCAACAACACGATCTGCTTCTGGCAAATCTTTAATACCCGCATTGTGTGCAACAACTTGAGCTGCTAAATCTTTGATGTACTCGCCTTGATATCCATTTTCCGGAACTGGATTACCAAGTGCTACAGCTTCAACTGATTGGCCGAAGTAATCCATTTGATTTCCGCGGTCATTGATATAAAACTCACGTGTTACTTGAGCACCTGCAGCGGTTAGAACACGACCTAACGCATCACCAACAGCTGCCCAACGAGTATGGCCAAGGTGTAATGGCCCGGTTGGATTTGCACTAATAAATTCGAGGTTGATCTTTACCCCGGCGAGCGCATTTCCTTTTCCGTAATCCTTTGTAGCCTTCAGAATCGTTTCAACTAAAGCTGCTTGGCTTGCACGATTCAAGGTGATGTTGATGAAGCCAGGTCCTGCGATATCAACCTTAGAAATTCCTTCAACACCATGTAATTGATCGGCAATTATTTGTGCGACTTCACGAGGGTTCTTGCCCGCATGCTTTGCCAACTGCAACGCAATAGAAGATGCATAATCTCCATGGGTGCGATCCTTCGGGCGTTCCAGCTTGATCACATCAGGGGCTGTCCCAATTAGGGCACCTGAGTCCAGGGCACGGCCGATCGCAGCCTTCAGCGCAATCTCGAGCTGCTCTACCTGTGTGGACATTGGGCAAGGTTATCGCGCAGCAACGTGGGCGTTATCGAATCGTTAGATAAAGGGGTGAGATTTCTGAGTAAATCTAGTGACCTTTTGCCCCGATCAGACTACTTTTTACACACGTTGTGCCCTCCACATCTGGTCGAAATAGCTCGACCAGGGGCAAGACACCTTTGAAAGGTTCGATATATGAAGAAGCTTCGCTACGCGCTCACAGCACTAGTTGCTGTTTTCGCACTCGTACTTACAGGTTGCTCAAGCTCATCAGATGAATCAGCTGACGGTTTCGTCGGTGTAATTCTTCCAGATGCAGCATCATCAAACCGTTGGGAAACTGCTGACCGCGGATTCCTACAAGCAGCATTTGATGCAGCCGGAGTTAAGGTTGATATTCAAAACGCAAACGGCGACAAGGAACAATTCGCAACTATTGCAGACCAGATGCTTACAGCTGGTGCAAAGGTTCTTATCCTTGTAAACCTAGATTCAGATTCAGCTAAGGCTGTTCAGGACAAGGCTGCAGCACAGGGTGTAAAGACAATCGACTACGACCGTCTAACACTTAATGGTTCAGCTTCATACTACGTTTCATTCGACAACGAAGCAGTTGGTCGTCTACAAGGTGAAGGTATCAAGGCATGTCTTGATGCAGCAGGAAAGACAAATGCACGTATCGTTTACTTGAACGGTTCACCAACAGATAACAACGCAACACTATTCAAGGCTGGTTACGACTCAGTTCTTCGTCCATTGATCGATGGCGGAAACTACACACTTGTTGATGATCAAGCTGTCCCAGACTGGGATAACGCAAAGGGTGGAGTAATTTTCGAACAGCAGCTTTCAAAGGCTGGCGGAAAGCTCGATGCAGTTGTTTCAGCTAACGAAGGTCTTGGACTTGCAGCAGTAGCTGTTCTAAAGAAGAACAAGCTAAACGGCAAGGTCTGTGTATCTGGTCAGGATGCAACTGTTGATGGATTGCGCGCAATCCTTACAGGAGATCTTTCAAACACTGTTTACAAGGCAATCAAGGCTGAGGCAGAAGGCGCAGCAACTCTTGCTATCGCACTTCTACGCGGCGAAGAGGCAACAACAGCTACAGGATCAGTTAACAACGGTTCAGTAGATGTTCCTTCTGTTCTATTGGTTCCAGTCGGTATCACAAAGGCAAACGTCAAGGACGTTATTGCTGATGGATTCCAGACACGCGAAGCAGTTTGCGAAGGAATCGAAGACCTCTGCACAGCTAACGGAATCTAATTTCCGATAACTAAGCAGTAACAGATATAGGTTGCGGCTCGGGGTATTTACTCCGAGCCGCAACTTCTTTACCCAAAAGAATCAAAGAGAAACATTGTTTTCTAAGAGAAGATACTTAACTAAAGAAACAGGGAGTTCATGACAACACCGCTACTGTCCTTAAGAGGAGTTAACAAATCCTTTGGACCAGTTCATGTACTTAAGGATGTTAATTTCGATGTTCACGCTGGCCAGGTAACCGCACTTGTTGGTGACAATGGCGCAGGTAAGAGCACGCTCATCAAGTGCATCGCAGGTATCTACACACCTGAAGCTGGTGAATTCCTATTTGAAGGTAACAAGGTTTCAATCGGTGGTCCACGTGATGCGACCGCGCTAGGAATTGAAATTGTGTATCAGGATCTCGCACTCTGCGACAACCTGGACATCGTCCACAACATGTTTTTAGGTCGCGAGCAAAAGCGCGGACCAGTTTTAAATGAAACCTCTATGGAAGCACTCGCTCGCAAAACTCTCGATGGCTTGAGTGTCCGTACCGTTAAATCTATTCGCCAAACAGTTTCATCTCTATCTGGTGGACAGCGCCAGACAGTTGCAATCGCACGTGCAGTTCTGTGGAACAGCAAGGTGGTAATCCTTGATGAGCCAACTGCAGCACTGGGTGTTGCCCAGACAGAACAGGTTCTCAACCTGGTTCGTCGTCTTGCAGATAATGGTTTAGCTGTTGTTTTAATTAGCCACAACCTCAACGATGTATTTGAGGTTGCAGACAATATTGCCGCTTTGTACTTAGGAAATATGGCGGCTCAAGTCAACAAGAACGAGGTAATTCCTCGCCAGGTCATTGAGCTAATCACGACTGGAAAATCCGCTGGAGTCGAAGCTCCAACTGCAAACACAGGAGCCAAAAAATGAGCATGACTAATGATGTAGAGGTTCCAACACTCAAGGGCGCTGCAGCAAATTACTGGGCACGTGTAAAGGCTGGAGATATCGGCTCACTACCAGCAATCCTTGGCTTGATCGTTCTCTGCTTGGTCTTTGGATCAATGTCTAGCGTCTTCTTAACACCTGGAAACTTTGCAAATCTGATCACACAGGCCGCTGCGGTCATTGTTATCGCTATGGGACTTGTCTTTGTTCTCTTGCTTGGCGAGATCGATCTTTCAGCTGGATACACAGCTGGTGTTACTGGAGCTGTATTAGTTATTTTGATTACCAATGAAGGTCAACCTTGGTATGTAGCACTTATTGCAAGCATTGCAGTTGGTGCGCTCCTAGGTTTTGTTCTTGGTTCATTAGTTGCACGTCTTGGAATTCCATCCTTCGTTGTAACTTTGGCAGCCTTCTTGGCTTTCCAAGGAATCCTGCTTCTACTTGCAGGTGAAGGCGGAACTATCCGTGTTGAGGATCCAACAATCTTGGCTGTTGAAAACTCCAACATGTCTCCAACAGTTAGCTGGATCTTCTTCTTAGTTGTTGCAGTTGCTTATGTTCTTTCAGGACTTTCTGCGATGAACTCTCGTCGCAAAGCGGGTCTAAAGACTGAGCTGAAGAAGTTATGGATTATCAAGACTGCAGGGCTTTTATTAATTACAGGACTTGCTGTCTTTGCCCTTAACTTAGAGCGAAGCAATAACCCAGATTTGGTAAGCCTCAAGGGAATTCCTTATGTAGTTCCAGTTATCTTGTTGCTACTTGTGATCGGAACCTTTGTTCTAGGTCGCACAGCTTTTGGTCGTCACATCTACGCTGTAGGTGGAAATGCAGAGGCTGCACGTCGCGCTGGTATCAATGTGAAGCGAATTCGCATTGCAGCCTTCATGATCTGTTCCTCATTGGCAGCGATCGCTGGAATGATCTTTGCTTCCCGTCAAAACTCTGTTTCTCCTACAACTGGTGGAAGTTCAACACTTCTTTACGCAGTAGGTGCAGCGGTTATCGGTGGAACCTCACTCTTTGGTGGAAAAGGAAAGATGCGCGATGCGATCCTTGGCGGACTTGTAGTTGCCGTTATTGATAACGGCATGGGTCTTTTGGGTTATGCAGCAGGAATCAAGTTCATCGTTACCGGACTTGTATTGCTGATCTCTGCAGGTGTCGATGCGATCTCACGCCGCGGCGCAAGTACAACGTAAAACTCAAGAGCCAAAAAACTCTGAGATTTAGGTACCTGCTAGAGACCCATGAGGTGCTCTAGAGCGAGCTGATCAACCGCTTCATAGCCGTAGCCGCGCTTGCCTGCAGCCTCTACATCGAAGGAATCCTTTGCAAGATCCTTCCATGTTTCACCTGCTGCAAGTGTTGGCTCTGCAAGACCTGGAATATTTGATTCCTTCATCGCTGCTACAACACGTGGATCGGCACGGAAAGCTGCTGCGCGCTCTTTGAGTGCAAGGTAGGTGCGCATATTTGCAGTTGCTGACTCCCACACACCCTTGTCACTTTCAGTACGAGCTGGCTTGTAATCAAAGTGCTTTGGACCGCTGTAGTTGTAACGCTCTAGCAGATCAACCAAGAAGAAGGCTGATTTCAGATCTCCATGACCAAAGACTAGATCTTGATCAAACTTTGGACCGTGCTGGCCGTTAAGGTCGATGTGGAACAACTTCTTGTGCCACAACGCCTGCGCGATTCCGTGAACAAAGTTAAGTCCAGCCATTTGTTCATGGCCAACCTCTGGGTTCAAGCCAACTAGCTCTGGACGATCCAATGAGTTAATGAATGCAAGTGCGTGACCAATTGTTGGCAAGAAGATATCGCCACGTGGCTCATTTGGCTTTGGTTCAATTGCAAACTTAATGTCGTAACCGTTGTCAGTTACAAACTCTCCTAATGTGTTGAAGGCTTCACGGAAGCGATCTAAAGCGATGTAGGCATCCTTTGCACCATCTGATTCAGCACCTTCGCGGCCGCCCCAACACACATATGTGGTTGCGCCAAGTTCAACTGCAAGTTCGATGTTCTTCATAACCTTGCGAATTGCATAACGACGAATATCTTTGTCATTAGATGTAAATGCTCCATCCTTGAAAACTGGATGGGTAAACAAATTTGTTGTCGCCATCGGCACCTTCATGCCGGTTTCAGCAAGTGCTTTTTTGAAGCGATCGATATGTCCGCGTCGAGCGTTCTCATCACTTCCAAATGGAATCAGATCATCATCATGGAAGGTCACGCCATAGGCACCACGAGCTGCGAGTTCATTGACGGTACGAACTGGGTCCAACGCATCACGTGTGGCATCTCCAAAGGGATCTCGCGCCTGCCATCCCACGGTCCAAAGGCCAAAGGTGAACTTGTCTGCTGGGGTTGGATTCAATGTCATTGCGCTCGTGCCTCTCGCTCTGGTGTTGCCCCGTGAGGGGGGCCGTTTTGGAACATTGGTAACTTACCTCTAATCTTGTCCCCTATCCATACTTAGGCGGTAACGCTTTGGTAAGGGTTTGCGGGAGTGGTGAAATGGCAGACACGCAGGTCTTAGGAACCTGTGTCTTCGGACGTGCGGGTTCAAGTCCCGCCTCCCGCACACTGGTTTTTCTTCAAAAATTAACAAATCAAAGTTAGAGTCAACACATGGCAAAGAAATCTGCAGCCAAAATCAAAATGGAAGCCGCTGAAATTAAGCGCGCCGCAGCTGCACGCCGCGAAGAAAAGAAATCTCAAAAACTTAGCGCGCAATCGCAATGCGCTGTTACTAATGGAGAAGTAGACCTGGAGTATTACGCATCAGTTGATGGTGCATGGGTAGAGCTTGGCCTAGCCGCACCTGCCCGCCGTGCCTTAATCGATGATGGCTTATTCAAGCTCTCTGATTTGCGAAAGACATCATTGGCCGCCGTAAAGGATTTACATGGCATGGGGCCAAATGCAATCCGCATTTTAATTAGCGAGATGAAAAAGGCTGATCTTTCCTTCAGAAAGTAAGTTAGAAAATACCTTGAAAGTTACGGGTGAATTAATTGCTGAATGCGAAGGCGATTAAGGCAACTCCTGCAATTGCCATCAGCGCTTTAACTTCACGTCGGGCAAGGACCGTCACAAGTGCTGGAATATAAGTTGCACCAAGGACGGCGGCACCTGGTCCAAAGATCAAAGCGCTGCGCGAAATAATGTCGGGCTCACCCCACTGGTATCGAAGATTAATCAAACCACATGCAAAGAGCAGGTAGCCACCCATTCGATAATTGTTAACCCAGTACTTATCTAACTTATCTTTCTTTTCTTCGCTCATGCGTTAAGTCTATGAAAGCAAACAGGAGTGCCGCTTTCGCGACACTCCTGTTTTTAGGATTCTTAACTAAAAGAGATCCACTAATCAAAGATTAGTGATCGTCCTTCATTCCTTCTGCAACTGACTTCATACGTGCGATCTTCAGAATTGTTAGACCGAATACACACTTAGCCAAAACGTCTGCCAATGTGTAACCAACCTGAACAGTTACGAATGATGATGATGAAGCATCTCCAACGATGTTGAAGATGTACGCGATTGGGTAAACGCCCCATGTCGCGATAAGAAGCAGGCGCAAACGGCCAACAGTCTCTGCAACACCTGCAGGCTGACGGTCAAGTGACTTGCTGAGCTCTACGAATAGTACGTAAAGGATGTATAGGAAAGGAATTGTTGAAAGAACACCGTATAGAACCTGTGTGTTCTGATCGTTTGAAATTTCACCTGGGTAACCAAGCGCGATCATCGCAGCTGAAGCTGGGACCAAACGCATGATCAATGAGCGTGAAACTTCGCGAGTTAGAGCAAGTACAGCAATGACCTCTACTAGTAGTAGTGGCACAGTTAGTAGCCAGTCTACGTAGCGGTATGCCTCGTTGAATGCATCCTGTGATGCATCAAGCTTGACCATTCCACCAGTTGATGCATGCTTGAATGAATCAAAGATGCGTAGGTAGTGGTAGCCAGCAATGAATGTAACCATTGATGACATTACGAGAGCGTTGCGGTACTTAGGCAAAACACGATGCTGTGAAACTAGTGTGTAAATCGTGCAAGCGAGCATAGAAATCAGGCCAAACGAGAATGTGTTATAGACCAGATTCCATTGGTTGCTATCTAGTTGCATTTAATTAGCCTCCGTGAGGATAAATGGAGGAATCCTTTTGATCCCTCTCAACCGTAGACCCTGGGAGACCTCGAGGAGCTCCCTTGACCTTCGATACCCATAGTGTGACCCTCATGCGAACCTTTTGCACTACCAAATGAGGGATTTTGTGCAGATATTTTTTATCCTATGAGCGTAATGTGAAGAGAAAATGAGGCGGCACCGGTGAAATCACCCGTACCGCCCCACCTATGTAAATTACTTCTTAGTAACTTATTGACCCGCCCATAACTTCATTTCAGCGGCAAATGGATCAAGACCCATTGGTCCTAACTTCAATGCATAGCTGTGGAACTTCTTCATATTGAACTTATCGCCAAGTCGCGCCTTTGCATCCTCACGAGAGTTCATCCAAACCCGCTCTCCCACCTTGTACGAAATCGCCTGTCCTGGCCATCCCAGGTAACGGTCGGTTTCGCTGCGTGAATGATCCTCATCTAACAAGGCCTGCTCATTGAGCAGCTTGCGAGAGCTTTCTGCGTTCCACACATTGCCATCGAAATCCTTGTATCCAAGGTGCATTCCGATATCAACAACGATACGTGCAGCACGCAACGCTTGAGCCGATAGGTAACCCATTTCAATTCCTGGCTCATCAAATGCACCAAGTTCATTCATGAAACGCTCTGCATACAACGCCCAACCCTCGCCATATCCACTGATCCACGCAGCTTGTCGCTGGAATCGACTTAAGCGATCTGCTTCAACCGTTGCAGTTCCGATTTGTAAATGGTGACCTGGAACAGCTTCGTGATACCAGGTTGAAACAAGGTGCCAATTACTTACCTCATTCTTCCCCAACATTGGAATCCATGTCGTGCCTGGGCGAGATAGATCCTCAGAAGGTGGGTTGTAATACGGCGCAGATGCGCTGCCTTCTGGTGCAAGTCGCGCTTCGCAAATTGCAATGCGTGGATCGATTTCAAAGAACTCACCATTCATGCGCTTCATAGCGGCATCGGTGAAATCCTGCAGGTACTTCACTACATTTTCAGGACCAACGACCTTGTACTTAGGATCATTATCCAAAGTATCTGCAACCTCGCGAAGCGTCTTTGCAGATGGGTTAATTAACTTTGCAAGCTCCCACATTCGATCATTAATCGCCTTGAGCTCTTGCTTTCCCCATTCGTATGTTGCTGGAAGATCAAGTTGTGCACCTGTGAAGTAACGGGCCCACACCGCATAACGTTCCGCACCAACTGCGTCGTTTGGTGTTGCAATTGGAAGGTACTTGGTGCGCAAGAAATCTGCCGCTTCTGCTGAAGCTTTCTCTGCAAGCTTTGCCGCTTCATGAATCGCTGGATACTTTCCATCAGCATCAAAGTTTTTACACATCGCGCTGTAGCCACCCTTTGCGTAGCTATCAAGCTGCTCGATTACACCTTTAACTTGGCGCTGCGCAGTTGTCTTACCCTCTTGAGCAATTGTCATGATTGTTTCGCACCAAGACTTATACGCACCATCTACCGCAGCTAATCGCTTTGCGATGTTGTCAAAATCTTGTGCGGTGTTCTTAGGCATTAATTCAAAGATTGAACGCACATTTGAAGGTGGAGATGTCAAAACATTCCACAGTACAAATGACTCTTTGCTGTCGTGAAGAGCAAGACCTGATTCAAGACGTTCCTTCATAACCGCTTTAGCGATGCGATCGATCTCATCAATTGGTTCAAGGGAATCCAACTTCTTCAAGGTTTCGCGGGTTAGTTTCGCGCTTACCTCAGCGGCTGCAATTGAGAAGTCATCTAACTTGTCCTGGTTTAAACCATTTCCAAGGTAGGTGCAGCTCATTGGGCTTAAGGCCGCTTCTTGATCGATGTAAACATCGCTGATTTCAAATATGGGTGATCTATGTGTCATGGCGCAAGTTTGGCAGTGGCTCCTGCCTTTGTCCACGGGCAATTATCGGTAATTACCCTAGGCTTACATGTATGAGCCAGCTTCCAGTAATTCCCCCAAAGTTAAGAGGCTGGTTTCACTTAGGTGCAACCCCTGCGGTGATCATCGCATCCCTGGTGCTTTTCATATTAAGTAAAGAATCTTTAAAGTTTGCCGTTGCAATCTATTCAATAACGGCGATCATGCTCTTTAGTGTTTCTGCTATTTACCATCGTGTTCCATGGGTGCCAGCAAAGAAAAAAATATGGCGACGTTGGGACCATGCAAATATCAACTTGCTTATCGCAGGTTCTTACACACCATTTGCCGTTGCCTTACTTGAAGGACGAGATCGAACAATTCTGCTGGCCGTTGTTTGGATTGGCGCAGCGATGGGTGTTGGATTGCGAGTCTTTTGGATTAACGCACCACGTTGGTTATATGTAGCAAATTATTTGTTACTGGGGTGGGTCGCAGTCTTCTACACACCAGCGCTCTATCGAGCGGGTGGTTTATGGGTGTTACTTCCTATTGCAATTGGTGGACTCTTTTATTCTGTAGGAGCCATCTTCTATGCGCTCAAGCGCCCTGGCCGCGAAGCCAAGTACTTCGGCTTCCACGAGCTCTTCCATATCTTTGTTTTAGCCGCGTGGATCTCGCAGTACATAGCCATTTCGGTGGCGATTTACAGTAAATAGGCCCTTGCTCTAACCTAAGCCCACATCTATTTCATTGAGCAGCGGGGTACATGATGGCGGAAAAGAAGAGCTTCCTTAACTGGGTGGGCTTTACCGGCGAGGAAGAAAAATCCAACCAACCTTCATCTGTTGACCGTATCCGTGAACTTGAAGCACAGATCGCAGATCTAAAGTCTCGTCGCGACATTACGGGATTAACTAAAGAAGAGTTTGAAATTCTCGCAACTGAAACTGCGATGTCAATGATCAAATCTGCTCAAGCACGCGAAAGCAAGGCACAAGCTGCTGCATCTCGTTTGGTTGCCGATACTACTCGCGCAACAAAGGAAGAGTTAGAAGCAGCAGATGCAAAGGCCCGCTCAATACTTTCAGGCGCTGAAACCCGTGGCCGCAAATACATTCAGGCCGCTGAATCAGAGGCTGAAGACAAGATCACACAAGCTGAAGCTGAAGCGGAAAGTTTGATGGAGAGCAAGAAGCGCGAGATCGCAACTCTTGCTACCGCTGCTCGCCGCGAAGGCGAAAGAATTATCACTGAGGCAACAACTGAAGTATCTGGTTACCGCCAATGGTTAGCTGGTGTTATCTCTGAAGCAGAGCGCTTGTACAGAATTCAAAAGCAATCACTAGATGCTGCAGAATCTGCAATTCAACAATCACGTAACCGTTTAGATGGTGCGTTCCAGCGATTAGAAGAGCTACAAAAGAGTGTGCTGGATAATCTCAACGCTGATGACACATTGATTAATCCAGGACCGCTTAAGGTTTCAAGTCAACGCACACGTCCCGCACTTGATGCGCCACGAAAGAGCGTTAAGAAAACCGCCAAGAAGGCAGCGAAGAAGGCTCCTGCAAAGAAGAGCGCGGCCAAGAAAACAGCTAAGCGCTAATTTCAATTAGCTCATAACAGCCATGTCCACTCCCCGCGGCATCCGCTACATACCTGCCATCGATGGGTTACGTGCCGTCGCAGTTATTGCGGTGATGTTGTATCACCTTGGATTTAACTGGATTCCAGGTGGATTCTTAGGTGTAGATCTCTTCTTTGTCATCTCTGGCTATGTCATCACCCGTTTATTGCTGGATTCAATTCAGCGAAGTGGTGGATTAGATCTTCGTGCTTTTTATGTCGCACGTATTCGTCGTTTGTTACCGCCATTGCTGTTCATGATCATTGTTACAACGGTTTTTGTTGGAGCATGGGCGCCGGACACAATGCGCCGATTCTTAGGTGACACACCATTTGCACTACTGGGCGGAATGAATTGGTGGTTAGTTTTTCGCCATACCGATTACTTTGAAGCGATTGGGCGACCACCACTTTTGCAACACACATGGTCGCTAGGAGTTGAAGCTCAGTTTTACCTAGTGTGGCCACTGATTCTTCTGCTCGTCCTGCGTTACTTTGGTAAGAACAAGATTCCGGGTGCAGCGCTGTTAATCGCTGCTTTTTCCGGCATTGCGCTGCTCCTAGTTTCCCTACAGGTAGATGCTGCTAGCGCATCTCAAGTAAGCCATGTGTACTTCGGAACAGATACCCACAGTATTGGTTTGTTCTTGGGAGCAGCACTTGCTGTCCGATGGATTCCACAAAACTTAAATGAAACTGTTTCAAAGAAGGCACAGGACTTTATTGATGGAATTGGTGTCTTTGGATTACTTGGCATCATCGCAGCCTTCTTATTTGTTGATGAGAATGATCCAACCCTTTACAAAATTGCTTTCCCTTTAGCCGGACTATTTGGATGCGCCATTATTACTTCGATTGTGCATCCCGCTTCTCGTTTTGCACCAATTCTTAGCAGCAAGCCATTTGTGTGGATTGGCGAACGTTCCTATGCAATTTATTTATGGCATTGGGTTGTCTTTCAAGTAACACGTCCTGATTACGACCTCGAGGGCTCACCATGGGCACTGTATGCACTTCGACTCTTAATCGTCTTTGCATTAGCTGATATCTCGCTGCGACTCGTTGAATTACCGGTTAGAACTGGCCTTATTGATTACTGGTTCAAGGGAATGAAGTATCGAACCAAACGAGTTCAATTACGACAAAAATTTGCTGTCTTCTTGATTCTTATCTCAACACTTGGTTTAACTGCTACATCTGCGCTCAGTGCTATCGCAGAAGGTGATCGTCAATTAAATGAACTAAAGCAACAACTCGAACCACCAGCTGTGACACCAACAGTGACGGAGGGCGGACTGTGGGTAACAGGTGACTCAGTTATTTTGGGAATTCGATTTGAGCTAGATGCACGCGAAAATATTGGATTGATCAATGCTCGAGTTGGTCGTCAAGCACCTGAACTACTTGAGGTAATCAAAAACGACAAGGCAAACATGGTTGGTTCCACGATAATCATGAACCTTGGAAACAATAATCGCCTCACAGAAGAACAGGTTGCTGCAATCTTTGCTGAAGTTAAGGATCAGCCACGAATTATTGTGGTGAACACCGCGGTGCCTCGTGGGTGGAGAGATGAAAACAATGCGTTAATCGCGCAATACGCAGCCTTGTACGGAGCTCGACTCATTGATTGGGTAACAATTTCAGCTGGCCATCCTGAGTACTTTGGCCCAGATGGTGTCCACCTTGTTCCCGCAGGTGTTCGAGCGTATGTAGATGCGATCTCAGCTGAACTTTCAGTTACAACTGAGATAACAACTGAGCAATAAAAAATCCCCCACCGTTAAGTGAGGGATTTTTTAGTAAGAGTTGTTTTTACTTAAACTCTCCAGGAATTCCAAAAGCTGTAGCTGATGCAGTTTGTCCATCTGAGTAAACAGATGAAACGCGGAACTGAGTCCATCCTGAATCACTTGCCTTTGTAACGTTCTGAGTAAGTTGGTCAGCTGGAACTGTTGCAATTACTGTCCACTCGCCTGCTCCGTTTGCACGGATTTCAACGTTATATCCAGTTAATCCTTCAACAGCTGTTGGTGCGATCCAACGTAGCTTCAAACCATCTTCGCTCTTAAGAGCAACAAACTTTGTTGGTGCCTCAACAGCTGTAACTGTTGCAGTTGGCTCTTCACTCTCAGATGGAGTTGCAGATGCTGATGGCTCTGCACTTTGTGACATCGAAGGCGCAGGTGCTGCATCATCGCTGTCCTTATCTGAAGACTGTGACCATACGATCACAGCAAGAATTGCAATTCCGATTACAACAAACCACGCGGTGCGTGTAGATGTTGATTGCTTTGGTGCAGCAACTGGCTTAGCAGCTGCTGGAGCAGGTGCAGCAACTGGACGAGCAACCGCTGCAGCTGGTGCAGAAGTAACTGCAACCGCAGCCTTCTTGACAACGCGCTTTGCAGGTGCCTTCTTTGCGACCTTCTTCTTTGCAGTTGACTTCTTAGCAACCGCCTTCTTTGCGGTCTTCTTAACCGCAGACTTCTTTGCTGTCTTCTTCGCTACAGCTTTCTTAGCAACAACCTTCTTTGCGGTCTTCTTCTTCGCTACAGCTTTTTTAGCGACAGGCTTTCGTGCAACTGTCTTCTTAGCTGGTGACTTCTTCTTTGCAACAGCTTTTTTAGCTGGTGACTTCTTTGCTGCTTTCTTTGCGGTCTTCTTAACGGCCACGTGGAACTCCTTGGGTTGCGGTACGCACGTTATTAACGCACTTGTATGGGTTAAGGCTACCCCAGGCTCGCTAGCATTTGGATGACATGAGGTGCGATAGCGCGAAGTGATTTTCCCCGGTGACTCATCACATCCTTTTCCTGCGCGCTCATTTGTGCGGAGGAAATACTCAAGCCCAGTGGCTGAAATATCGGGTCATACCCAAATCCATTCTCACCGACCGGTGCGTGCAGGATGTGACCCTCAAACCGTCCCTCTGCAACCTGATGACGGCCATCGGGCA
The DNA here is from genome assembly GCA_039805445.1 of Actinomycetota bacterium. Classification (GTDB taxonomy): domain Bacteria; phylum Actinomycetota; class Actinomycetes; order Nanopelagicales; family Nanopelagicaceae; genus Planktophila. The sequence goes on from JBDLUF010000008.1 coordinate 19,040, forward strand.
CAACCAATGAGGCCACACACATGAAATGTGCTGTGCGCTTCTCATCGGGAACATCTGCAAGCTGTTGCAAAACCTTTTCCAGATTGGCGCGATCATCTCCATGAACACCAGCCCATCGCGCTGAAAAAATCCCAGGATCTCCATTTAACGCATCAACACAGAGCCCTGAATCATCAGCGATTGCAGGCAATCCCGTTGCTTCACAGGTGTATCGGGCTTTAAGTAAAGAATTCTCCTCAAAGGTAGATCCGGTCTCATCAACATCAACAAGATGTGGAAATTGATCAACACCTATTAATTCGATCTGACCAGGAGCAAGCTCTTCAAGAATTCTCCGAAACTCTGTGATCTTTCCTTGATTACGTGTTGCAAGAACAAGTTTGTGGGACATTACTTAGCAAGCACATCTTTCTGTAACTGACTGAGTGTTGAACAACCAGCAACGGCTAGATCAAGAAGTTGGTTAAGAAGGTCACGATCAAATGGTTCACCTTCTGCGGTTCCCTGGACTTCAATGAAACGACCATCGCCTGCAACGACAACATTCATATCTGTTCCTGCACGAACATCCTCTTCGTAGCAAAGATCAAGCATCGGAACACCATCAATGATTCCAACGCTTACTGCAGCAACAGAATCATTGAGTGGCTTTGCACTTTCCTTGATGTGACCTTGTGCCTTTGCCCAAGCAATGGCATCGGCTAAAGCAACATATGCACCAGTAATTGCTGCGGTACGTGTTCCACCATCGGCTTGAAGAACATCACAATCGATCACGATGGTGTTCTCGCCAAGTTCTTTCATATTTACAACTGCTCGTAATGAACGTCCCACAAGGCGTGAAATCTCTTGTGTGCGGCCACCTAATTTACCTTTTACGCTTTCTCGATCTGAACGTGTATGCGTTGCACGAGGAAGCATTGAATACTCTGATGTAACCCAACCATTTCCGGTGTCCTTTAACCAGCGAGGAACACCAGGAGTAAATGAGGCAACACAGAGAACGCGGGTCTTTCCAAACTCAACTAACACTGAGCCTTCTGCATGATCTAACCAGCCACGAGTGAACTTGATTTCGCGTAGATTTTTCTCAGAACGTCCATCATTGCGTGGCATTTTTACTCCTATGTAGTGAGTTATTGATGTAGTGAGCTACAGAACTTGGTGTTCGACTTTAGTTACCTCTGGACCTAGAAAACGTCGAGCTAAGGTTTCAAAGGCCTTTGCATCACCGGTTGCTAAGAATCTATGCGTTGCTGGTGTTGAGCTGTGGGCTCTTAATGAACCATTTTCAACAAGTGTTCGGTACAAATCTTTAGCGGTTTCTTCTGCGCTAGAAACCAAGGTCACGCCCTCGCCCATTACATACGAGATAACACCTGTTAGTAATGGATAGTGGGTGCAACCAAGAACCAAGGTGTCTACCTTGGCATCCATCACTGGCGCTAAGTAATCACGTGCGATCTTTGTTATCTCTGGACCTGAAGTTTCGCCACGTTCTACATATTCCACAAATAACGGACAAGCTACCGATGTAATTTTCAATTGTGGGGCTGCTGCAAATGCATCTAAATACGCTTGCGAATCAATTGTTGCTCTTGTTCCAATTACTCCCACATTTCCAGTGCGAGTAGCCGCAA
>JBDLUF010000009.1:0-20613 GCA_039805445.1 Actinomycetota bacterium
TTGCTCGTTCTGCAGGTATTCACTTGGTGCTGGCAACACAGCGTCCATCAGTAGATGTTGTTACGGGATTAATCAAGGCAAATGTTCCATCACGTCTTTCCTTTGCAACAAGCTCCCTTGCAGATAGTCGCGTTATTTTGGATAGCCCAGGTGCAGAAAAGCTTGTCGGTCAAGGAGATGGTCTCTTTATTCCGATGGGGGCAAGCCGTGCGATTCGAATTCAAGGCGCATATGTCTCAGAACGTGAAATTGAAGCGGTAACAACACATGTTAAGAAGCAGCTCAAGCCGCGCTACCGTGATGATGTAACCGCTCCTGTTAACCAAATGAAGATGGTTGATAAAGAGATTGGTGATGATTTAGATATTTTGTGCCAAGCAGTAGAACTAGTTGTAGGTACTCAGTTTGGATCAACTTCGATGTTGCAAAGAAAGTTACGAGTTGGTTTTGCAAAAGCTGGTCGCTTAATGGATCTGATGGAGTCTCGTGGAATCGTGGGACCTTCTGAAGGATCTAAAGCTCGCACCGTGTTGGTAAAGCCTGATGAACTCGACTCGGTGCTTGCAACGCTGCGCGACTATTAACATCTGGTGAACTAAGCGTGATGGAGCGAGGTTCACCCCTCTTGCTCACTCCTCGCACTAGTCACCTTGACCTTCAACGACTTACAATTAACTCTCACCATTCGTTGTATTGAGGGATGTTTCATGTCGCTTGGATCCATGATTACTAAGGCGCGTAAGGATGCTGGCCTTAGCATCGATGATTTGTCGGCAGCCACAAATATTCGTGGTCCGCTTCTGCGGCAGATGGAGTCAGATAATTTCTCACAATGTGGTGGCGAAACATATGCACGCGGTCATATCAGAAATATCGCCACAAAACTTAAGATAGATCCTCAATTCTTCTTAACCGCATTTGAAGATGAGCAGATGCATGTAGATCGTTCTATGCAGGATCTGTTAGTTGAGAACAGTGTGATGCGTGAACCAAGTGAGGCTCGAAAAGTCTCGTGGAAAGTTTTAGTAACAATTTCTATCTCAACTTTGGTAATTGCAGGGCTTGCACAAATTATTGTTTCAAATAATTCCGCGACTGATATTCCTGTAGCTCTAGAGGAAACCACTGAACCTTCAGCTTCAGCCCAGCCAACCGCAGAACCAACTGAGGTTGTTGAGCAAGAGCCAACAGATGAAGCAACGATTTCTACTGGTGTAGGTGTTGAAGTAGTCATCACCGCAACTCGTGCCAAGAGTTGGCTCTTTGTTTCAGATGCAAATGGTCGGGTCTTATTTAGTGGCCAGATTTCACGAGGGGTAACAAAAACCTTCACAAGTGGGGAACAGCTAAATCTCAAAGTTGGCAATGCAGGTGGAGTAGATCTATCGGTAAATGGCACACAGGTGGATCAACTAGGTATCGATGGTCAGGTTGTTAGCGTGTCGTACGGAGTAGATTCTTAAACCCTCTTTGCACTGTAAGATTGCGCAAATGAAGCGCACAGTTGCAGTTGTCACTTTAGGGTGCGCACGAAATGAAGTTGATTCCGAGGAACTTGCCGGCCGTTTAGCTGCCGATGGCTGGACCCTTGTCGATGATGTTGAATCTGCAGAGGTTGCCCTCGTAAATACCTGCGGCTTTATCGAATCAGCGAAAAAAGATTCTGTCGATGCCTTGCTAGAGGCTAACTCCCTTAAAGGTCACGGCACCACACGTGCTGTTGTTGCCGTTGGTTGTATGGCTGAGCGATATGGAAATGAACTTGCCGAGGCTCTTCCTGAGGCGGATGCAATCTTGGGCTTTGATGATTACAAAGATATCTCGGCACGTTTGCAATCAATTGTTGCGGGTGAATCCCACAAAGCACATGTTCCACGTGATCGTCGCGCACTGCTTCCTATCGCACCTGCCGAGCGAGCAGATGCTCGACAGGAAGAAGAGTTCTCACGCAAACGTTTAGGTAACGCTCCATGGGCACCTTTAAAAATTGCATCTGGTTGCGACAGACGATGTTCATTTTGCGCGATTCCATATTTCCGTGGCTCATTTATTTCTAGACGCCCTACTGAAATTATCGCTGAAGCTCGTTGGTTAGCTGATAATGGCGTCTCTGAGATGTTCCTTGTAAGCGAGAACACGACCTCATACGGAAAAGATCTTGGAGATCTGCAACTGATGGAGAAGATTCTGCCTGAAATTGCAGCACTTCCAGGGGTTGAACGTGTTCGTCTGTCATATCTGCAGCCTGCTGAAATGCGACCAACTTTGCTACAGGCGATGATCGCTACCGATAAAACTGCGCCGTACTTTGATTTATCTTTCCAACACACAAGTCCAACAGTTTTGCGCAGAATGCGCCGCTTTGGCGATACTGAAAAGTTTTTACATTTAATCAGTCAGATCCGTGCACTCTCACCTGAGGCAGGAATTCGATCTAACTTTATTGTTGGTTTTCCTGGCGAGACACAAGAGGATTTTGATGATCTTGCAAACTTCATTACACAAGCCAAATTAGATGCGGTTGGAGTTTTTGGTTATTCCGATGAGGACAACACTGAAGCCCTCAACTTAACTGACAAGGTCGACGCTGATGTCATCGCACAACGTGTAGAGACCCTGTCTTCATTGGCAGATGAGATGGTTTCCTTACGCGCCCAGGCTCGAATCGGAGAAACGGTTCGAGTATTAATTGAGGATGAGCAGCTGCAAGAAGGTCGAGCCGCCCACCAGGGCCCTGAGGTTGATGGAACAACTACCTTTATTGGCACTGATTTTAAAGTTGGGCAGTATGTTGACGCTGTGGTTATTGATTCAATGGGTGCGGATTTGGTGGCTAAGCCACTATGAAGTTACCAGCTTTCATAACTCCTAATTTCATCACCGTCATGCGATTGGCTTTTGTACCGGTCGGTGCTTACACACTTTTCAAAAATGGTGGAGATGACACCACCTGGCAGTACATCTCGTGGTGTGTTTTCTTTGCACTGGGTATGTCAGATGTTTTAGATGGCAAGTTGGCCAGAAGCCGCGGAACGATCACCGAGTTTGGAAAGTTTCTGGATCCAGTCGCTGATAAGTTTATGATCGGTACCGCGATGGTTTCTCTTTCCATATTGGGACGCATGCCATGGTGGATGACGATTGTGATTTTAAGCCGTGAAATTGGAATTACAATTTTTAGATTAGCAGTCATCAAGCGTGGAGTGATTCCAGCCAACCGTGGCGGCAAGATCAAAGCCATGATGCAAGGCTTTGGCGTTGGTTTTTATGTTTTACCTCTAGATGAAAGCCTGTACTGGTTCCGAGATGGGTTTATGTACATAGCTATTGCGCTCACTATCTTTACTGGTGCGTACTATGTAAAATCAGCCCTAACACATAAAGCATGACCCACAAAGCTTAGGCTAGAAGAGAGAAGTTTGATGGCGCTTCCAAAGGAGATACTGGGCTTTGCAGCCGAGATCGTTGATCACCTGCGCCAACGTGGTGAAACAATTAGCACCGCAGAATCCTTAACCGCCGGTGCTGTTAGTTCAGCGATTGTCACAATCTCCGGTGCATCTGATGTTTTTGTTGGGGGAGTAACCGCATACCGCGATGAGATTAAAACCTCTCACTTAGGTGTGGATCCATCCATTATTGAAAAGCACACAGTAATTAGCGAAGAGGTTGCCGTTGCAATGGCTAAGGGTGCTATCAAATCCTTTGGAACAACATGGGCGATCGGAACAACTGGAGTTGCCGGCCCTAACCCATTAGATGGACATCCAGTTGGCGCTGTGTGGGTTGCTATCGAAGGCCCAATAAGCCAGACCATTGAACTTTCCTTGTCTGGTGAACGTGAATCTGTACGAAACGCAGCTACATCGAGCGCGATTGCTACCTTTGCGCGTATCCTTAGACATCGACCATAAAGATCAGATAGAAAGTTCGACAGGACGGGAGGAAATGACAATGGTTCTAGTTCGTGAAGCTGTTGGACAAACCCTTCGTGCTGCTCGTACATCTCAAGGTCGCACCTTGCGTGATGTTGCCCGCGATGCTCGTGTCTCACTTGGTTATTTATCTGAGGTTGAGCGCGGTCAGAAAGAGGCTTCCTCAGAACTTCTTAATGCGATCTGCACAGCGTTAGGTCTTTCACTCTCAGGTGTCTTTACGCAGGTTGCATCAGAGCTTAAGAGCCGTGAGGGCGTCACTCTCACTGTTGTCGATGCCGCTTAATAAGTACGCGCCACAAGTAGCAACTCACCGCCGTACACAAAACGCAATCCTTGAAGCAACTAAAGAGTTAATTGCAACTACTGGGCTGAAAAAAATGTCCATGATTGAGATTGCCGATGTTTCACAGGTATCTCGTGCAACTTTGTATAACCATTATCGCGACAAGGACAGTGTTCTGCTCGCCCTGTGCGAATCAGAGTTAGCTCGATTAGTAGAAATTGCACAGAACGCACCAGATTCAACATCAGCGCTGGAGCAGATTTCACTTCAGGTTTCATCTGATCCAGCGTTAGCAGCAATGCGGGTTCAAGATCCAGATCAATTGGCATTGGCCTTAACAAAGCATGATGATCATTTATGGAAAGCTTTTGCAATTGCATTAAATCATCTACTGGGTGAAGGAAAGAGCGCGCTAGCGCTACGTTGGCTTTTAGGACAGGCTCTCCATCCGATTAACGCACAACAATCTCGCGCACAAGCAGAAGCAATTACCGGCATTGCGCATCTCTGATCTTCGCGAACGAATTACCCTGTCATTTGGGGATTCTTGGGCCGCCTCATTTTCATCAGATATCGCTCTATCTGAATTAGGAAGTAAGAGCGTTAATGAAGCGCTAGCGGCGGGCTTTGAGCCCGATGTAATTTGGAAAGCGGTGTGCAAGGCCCACCCAACAGAGACTGAGAAGTACAAGTACTAATGCCAATTATTGCTCACCAATTTACTGAAGACCTCAAAAAGCCTGCCTTGGTTTTGGTACATGGCTTAGGTTCTGCCGGAACCATCTGGAAAAGTTTGATTCCACAATTGATTAAGCACTTTACTGTTTACGCTGTTGATCTACCGGGACATGGCGTTGCACCCATTGAACCCGATGAAAAGGTTGATCCATACTCACTTGCAGCTGCCATTGTTGATGAAGTGAGCAAGACACATGGTGTTCAACAGATGCATGTTGCCGGAAACTCATTAGGTGGTTGGATCGCACTTGAAATGGGCGCGGTTGCACCAGATAAGGTAAAAAGTATTACAGCCCTTGCCCCAGCTGGATTGTGGCACGAGCTCCCGATGGGCAAGTATCCGCCAAGTTTAGATGCGCGCTTTCTTGCCAAAATTTCGCAGTACTTTATGCGGATTGCATATCACCTGCCACCGCTTAAGGCGATTGGCTACAAAAAGATTACTCACTTATGGCGAGAGTTAAGTTTTGAAGCCTGTCGCGATTCTGTGTTAGCGATGGCAAAGTCAACGGGATATATGCCATTGTGGAATGGCTTGCGCGGGAGAAAATTTCAATCCCATGTTCCAAACTCAGTTGATGTTTCGATTATCTTCGGTGATTACGATTTAACGTTACCTGAAGAGATTGCTCAGGAAAAAGAGGTTGCACCGCATCATTCTCATTGGGTGGTGGTTGATAACTGTGCACATGTGATTATGTGGAACTATCCTGATATGACAGTTGATTTCATCAAACGAACAGCTAAGGTTGCTTAGCAGTAAACCTCAAGCACCCAAGGCTCTTTTAAAGTCGCTTCAATCAATGTGCAGGTAAATCCTTGTGACACAATTTCATGAAGTTGTTGAGGTGTTTGGGGTACGACAGTGGCCTGCAATACGTACCTGGTAACTTCTCCACGACTCTTTTTCGACATATGGGTAATTACTTTCTTCTCGCCAGCAACTGTTGTGAAGACCTTGATCTCTACCGTTTTTTCGATAGGGGATTGCCATACAGTTTGGTAGGTCGATGAGCGACAATCGATAATCAGTGAAGGTGTGAGCTCATCAAGTACCGCTGCAACCTTTGGAGCCATCTCTTTGTTAACAATCTTTTCTTTGTACGGTTCGATGGGGTCGAGTAGTCGCAATGCTCCGTACTTGGCCGAAATAATGACGATGGAGGATTGGCCGAGCTTCTGCTGCGCCTTGGTAAGGGCGTTCCATCCCAGGGCGGCGTATAAGACCCCCGTGTAGACCTGGATCGCCGGCCCAGGATCGGCGGATTTTTTCTCCGATGGTGGCAGCAGGATCAACACCGGCTCAGTATGGGCTCAGAACGCTGGGGCGACACGTATTCATCTGTCAGTGGCGCCTGCTACCTTTCGAACAGATGTTCGGATAAACTGATCCAGTACAACCAGAGCGGTTCCAACCTCCGCCTGTAGCTCTTCTCCACACTCGTTGTGGGGGATCTCCAGACCGTCGTTGGGTCTCCGTACCTTCTGGGCCGCACACCAAACGAACTGCATATCGCAGGACGTTCTATCGAAAGGAATGTACGTGGCTACTGAAAAAAGCAACAAAGCAAATGATGCAGCACAAGACAAAGCCAACAGCGAACGCAATAAAGCGTTGGACACAGCCCTAGCCCAGATCGAACGTCAATTTGGTAAGGGCGCGGTAATGAAAATGTCAGAGCGACAGAACACTGTTATCGAAGTTATTCCAACTGGTTCAATCGCACTCGATATCGCACTTGGTATCGGTGGACTCCCACGAGGTCGCGTTGTAGAGATTTACGGACCAGAATCATCAGGTAAGACAACCCTTACATTGCACGCAATCGCAAATGCTCAAAAGGCTGGCGGAATCTGTGCTTTCATCGATGCAGAGCATGCATTTGATTCTGAGTATGCAAAGAAGCTTGGTGTCGATATTGATGCACTACTTGTTTCACAGCCAGACACTGGTGAGCAAGCACTTGAAATTATGGACATGCTGGTTCGTTCAGGTGCACTTGATCTTGTTGTAGTTGACTCAGTTGCAGCACTTGTTCCACGCGCTGAAATTGAAGGCGAGATGGGTGACTCACACATGGGTCTACAGGCTCGTTTGATGTCACAGGCGCTTCGTAAGATTACTGGCGCGCTTCACCAATCAAAGACAACAGCGATCTTTATCAACCAGCTCCGAGACAAGATCGGTGTCTTCTTCGGATCTCCTGAGACAACAACTGGTGGTAAGGCGCTTAAGTTCTACGCATCTGTTCGCCTAGATATCCGTCGTATTGAAACATTAAAGGATGGCCAAGAATCTGTTGGTAACCGTACCCGCGTAAAGGTAGTCAAGAACAAGATGGCTCCACCTTTCAAGCAGGCAGAGTTCGACATCATCTACGGCACAGGTATCTCACGTGAAGGTTCATTGATCGACATGGGTGTAGATATCGGAATCGTTAAGAAGTCCGGTGCTTGGTACACATATGAGGCTGATCAACTAGGACAGGGTAAGGAGAATGCACGTGCATTCCTTCTCGATAACCCAGATCTAGCAAATGATATTGAGAACAAGATCCGCGAACACTTTGTACCGGTTGAGGTTGATCCAGCGCTTGTTGCTGCGATCGATGAGGCCGCCGCAGAGGTGGATTTCTAAGCTTCGATGCTTGAATACGTAAAGGTCGACCAGGAGGCTGACCCTTACTCAATCGCACACACCATCGCATTAAATGCTTTGGTTGCGCGGGCCAAGAGTAAGGGTGAGCTACTGGCGCATCTTAAAAAGCGCGGGGTTGAGGATGATGTTGCCAATGCAACTATTTTTAGACTTCAAGAAAAAGGGTTGATCAACGACTCAGAGTTTGCCAAGGCGTGGACCCAATCCCGTCACACCTCTAAGAAGTTATCGAAGAGAATCATCGCTGGTGAACTTCGCACTAGGGGAGTAGATCAACAAAGTATTGATGAAGCTCTGGATGAGATTGATGATGAGTCTGAGTACCGCACCGCATTTTCATTAGCGATGCGTAAGTACAGCACCATGAGTCGTCTCGAGCCAGAGGTTCAAATACGCAGAGTTCAATCCCTGCTCCAGCGAAAAGGTTTTTCCTTTTCCACTATTTCGCGGGTTATTCGCGAGTTAGGTATTCAGTCAGACGAGCAGCGGTAGCAACTACTGCAGCGGCATGAATGCGGCCTGGTTGACGTCCTAGACGTTCGATTGGGCCGCTAATGCTTACAGCGGCGATTACCTTGCCATTAGGTGCACGAACAGGTGCAGATACTGATGCAACACCAGCTTCACGTTCACCAACAGATTGTGCCCAACCGCGACGACGATCAGCAGATAATTGTGCGGCGGTAAAGCGCGCATTTGTTAAACCGCGATGAATCTTCTCTGAATCCTCCCAGGCCAACAAAATTTGTGCCGCAGATCCTGCCTGCATAGTTAAAGCAGCACCTACTGGAACAGAGTCACGCAGACCAGATAAACGTTCAGCGACGGCAACACAGATGCGCAAATCACCTTGGCGACGGTACAACTGCGCACTTTCTCCAGTTGCATCACGCAGAGCAGATAGGGCAGGTGCGGCCGCGGCTAGCAAGCGATCCTCACCAGCTGCAGCACCCAGTTCGGCAGAACGTGGACCCAAGACAAAACGACCCGTTAAGTCGCGGGCAACTAAGCGATGGAACTCAAGTGCAACAGCTAAACGGTGCGCGGTAGGACGTGCGATACCGGTTGCAGCTACAAGTTCAGCAAGTGAGTGTGGGCCAGCCTCGAGGGTGCTCAAAATTGCCACCGCTTTGTCTAATACGCCAACTCCGCTATTATTTCTGTTCACAGAGTGATATTAACATCTCATTATCTGATACAGCAAGTTGATACACAAAAGGAGCACGAGACCGTGGGTAAAACTTTAGCCGAAAAGATTTGGGCAGAGCATGTTGTTCGCCAAGCAGATGGTGAGCCCGATCTGATCTACATCGATCTACATTTAATTCACGAGGTTACGAGCCCACAAGCATTTGATGGTTTGCGTCTTGCTGGCCGCCCTGTTCGCCGCCCAGATCTGACTATTGCTACTGAAGATCACAACGTTCCTACAATGAATATTGATAAGCCAATCGCAGATCCTGTCTCAAAGCTGCAGGTAGATGCCTTGCGCGCAAATTGTGCAGAGTTCGGAGTTCGTATTCACTCACTGGGTGACAAGGACCAAGGAGTTGTCCACGTAGTTGGACCTCAGCTTGGAATCACTCAACCAGGCATGACAATTGTTTGTGGAGATTCACATACATCCACACATGGAGCATTTGGTGCACTTGCATTTGGAATTGGAACCTCAGAGGTTGAGCATGTGCTTGCGACTCAAACCTTGCCGCTACAGCGTCCTAAAACTATGGCGATCAATGTTGAAGGCTCATTAAAGCCAGGCGTGACATCAAAGGACATCATCCTTGCGATCATCGCAAAGATTGGTACCGGCGGTGGACAGGGTTATGTCATCGAATACCGCGGAAGTGCAATTCGTGCACTGTCTATGGAATCACGCATGACTGTGTGCAACATGTCGATTGAAGCTGGTGCCCGCGCAGGATTAATCGCTCCAGATCAAACCACCTTTGATTACATCAAGGGCAAGCCACATGCGCCTGAAGATTTTGATGCAGCTGTTGCTTACTGGAAGACATTGTTTACCGACTCTGATGCGAAGTTTGATGTCGAGGTTGATCTCAACGCTGATGATCTAGAGCCATTTGTAACGTGGGGAACTAACCCAGGCCAGGGTCTTCCACTCAATGCTGTTGTTCCTAACCCTGCAGATTTTGCAGACTCAGAACAGCGCACAGCGGCAGAGCGTGCACTTGTCTACATGGGCCTTGAAGCTGGAACGCCTTTGAAAAAGATAGCGATTGACACTGTTTTCTTGGGCTCTTGCACCAATGGTCGTATTGAAGATTTGCGTGCAGCAGCAGATATCTTGAAGGGAAAGAAGATCGCATCATCTCTTCGAATGTTGGTAGTTCCAGGATCTGCTCGAGTTCGTCTTGAAGCAGAGGCTGAAGGGTTAGACAAAGTCTTTCTTGATGCAGGAGCTGAATGGCGCAATGCTGGATGTTCAATGTGTCTTGGCATGAACCCAGATCAGTTAGCTGTTGGAGAGCGATCAGCATCAACATCAAACCGTAACTTTGAAGGACGTCAAGGCAAGGGTGGTCGCACCCACTTGGTAAGTCCACTTGTCGCAGCTGCAACCGCGTTGCGTGGAACTCTCTCATCACCTGCGGATCTGTAAGGAGCAACTGACTATGGAAAAATTCATTACACATGTTGGAACTGGTGTTCCACTACGTCGTAGCAATGTTGATACAGATCAGATCATCCCCGCTGTTTACCTAAAGCGTGTTACACGAAGCGGTTTTGAGGATGGGCTATTTGCTGCGTGGCGCAATGATCCTGAGTTTGTTTTAAACCAACCACAATTTAAGAGCGCAACTGTTCTAGTAGCTGGCGCAGATTTTGGAACGGGTTCATCCCGTGAGCATGCTGTGTGGGCGCTTCAAAACTATGGCTTCAAGGTAGTTATCTCAAGCCGCTTTGCAGATATTTTCCGCGGAAACTCGCTCAAGGGTGGGTTGCTCACAATAATTCTGGATCAAGCAGAGGTAGAAGCGATGTGGGAGGCGATTGAAGCCGATCCCGCAACGCCAATCACGGTGAACCTAGAAGAGCGCACTGTCTCTTACGGTTCAAAGAGTCTGCCCTTTGCGATCGATGATTACACCCGTTGGCGTTTGATGGAGGGCCTAGATGACATCGGTCTGACCTTAAAACAGACTGATTTCATTGACTCATTTGAGAAAAAGCGCCCTGCTTACAAACCTGCAACCCTTCCAATTCGTTCATAAGGGTTCAAAACAAGCGTAATTCATTGTTTTTTGTATAGGGTGAAGGCGGTTATGTAGAACTCTCAATCTATGATTTAGAGTTTTCTACGCATAAAAATCACTGTTTTTTGGATTTTGGCTGTAATAAAAAATTGCGACACGCGCATTTCAATAGCGTAATCACCCCTTATAAGCGCGTAAGTTTATGAACACGTTAAGCGGTTGCTTAACATTTACGCGTAAATAAGGGGATTTCAATGAATAAGGCCCAATTCATTGCTGCGTTAGCACCACACTTCAACGACAGCAAGAAGGAAGCAGCTCACGCTGTAGATATCGTTTTTGACACAATCGTTCGCAACCTTTCAAAGGGCGAAGATGTAATGATCAACGATTTCGGTAAGTTCAAGAAGGTTGACCGCAAGGCACGAATGGGACGTAACCCATTCACAGGCGAGACAATCAAGATCAAGGCATCAAAGAAGGCTCGCTTCCTACCTGCAAAGGCACTTAAGGAAGTTATCTCAGGAGATCGCAAGCTAGCTCCTGCACCAAAGCCAGAGCCAAAGGTTGTTGCTAAGCCAGCAGCTAAGAAGGCTGCTCCAAAGAAGGCTGCAAAGAAGTCAGCTAAGAAGGCTGCTCCAAAGAAGGCGGCTAAGAAGTCACCTGCTAAGAAGAAGCCAGCAGCGAAGAAGGTTGTAAAGAAGGGTAAGAAGAAGTAATTCTTTTTACTTTAAAGACGGGGTCAGCTAACGCTGGCCCCGTTTTTGCATGTACAGCACTAGTATTTCATCTATGACGGAGTACAAGGTTTCATACGCTCCTCCAACGGGAAAACCTCTTGGGACAAATTTTGCCTTCAAAATAGGCACCAAGGTAATGATCCCAATTATGAATGCAATCGGAAAAAAAGTTTGGCGCGGCGGAGAAAAACTTCCCAAGACCGGCAAAATTATTGTTGCAAGTAATCATGTCTCTTACTTGGATGTTCTCTTCCTTACCCACTTTCTCTTCCGCAACGGCAGAGCTCCTCGCTATATTGGAAAAGAAGGCGTTTTTAAGGTTCCTGTAATTGGAAAGATAATTCTGGCCGCTGGCATGGTTCCAGTTGCTCGAGAAAGTAAGGATGCATCCAAAGCTTTAGATCATGCGGTGAGATTGTTAGAGGTTGGGCATTGTGTTGGTGTTTATCCCGAAGGCACATTAACCCGTGATCCTGGTGGCTGGCCGATGGTCGCAAAAACAGGTCTAGCTCGATTAGCGATCGCTACCCACACACCAATAGTTCCAATTGCCCAGTGGGGTTCGCAGATTGTTATGCCAACCTATGAAAAGAAGTTGAAGGTTTTTCCACGCACTCCAATTCAGATCCTGGTTGGTGATCCGCTGGATCTTTCACCGTGGTACGGAAAAGAGAATGATCCAGAAGCACTTCGAGAGGCAACAGCTTTTGTGATGCGTGAGCTAACAAATTTGCTGGAACAGCTACGCGGCGAAAAACGTCCAGTTGAGATCTTTGATCCACATAATTCGCCGCTTCCTCGCACCGGTAACTTTAAGAAGGCCAAAAAGAAGTGAGCAAGGTTGTAGTTCTAGGTGCGGGCCAATGGGGAACAACTATGGCCCAAGTTCTTTGCGATGCGGGAAACCATGTTTTGATGTGGGGCAGAAGCCAAGAGTTAGTAGATGAAGTCAATAACAAGCACACAAACTCCAAGTATTTGGACGAGAACATTTTGCCGGTTGGTTTAAAGGCAACTACTGATCTACGTGAGGCTTTTGAATACTCCAACATTTATGTACTCGCGGTTCCCGCACAGACCCTTCGTGAAAATCTCACCGCCTGGAAATCCATGGTTCAACCCAACGCCTTGTTTATAAGTACGCTCAAAGGTATTGAGGTAAGCACGATGTCCCGTATGACTGAGATTATCTCTGAGGTCATGGAGACCGAAAACATCGCGATCATTACTGGACCAAACCTGGCTAATGAGCTTATTTTGCGCCAACCAGCGGGTGCGGTTTCTGCAGCTGCAACGGTAGCAATCGCAGAAAAGGTACAGCAGTTGTTTACAACTCCGTATTACCGCGTCTACACATCGGTCGATGTTTTAGGGTGCGAACTTGCTGGTGCAATTAAAAGTGTCATTGCATTAGCGGTAGGTATCTCAATTGGAATGGGATACGGAGAAAACACCCAAGCGATGCTGATTACTCGTGGCCTCAATGAGGTTGCCCGTTTATGTGCAGCTCATAACGCAGACCCACTGAGCGCTGCAGGTCTTGCGGGTATGGGAGATCTCGTTGCTAGCTGCGGATCGGCCCTTTCTCGAAACCGTACCTTTGGTGAAGTTTTAGGAAAAAGCGGATCTATGGAGGTAGCTAAAACTCGGGTGGCAAAAACAGTTGAAGGTGTCGCCTCATCAAGTGCGGTACTGGAAATTGCACACCGCGTCGGAATCGAAGTTCCAGTTATCGAAGCGGTTGCAGATGTAGTTTCAGGCTCATTGACTCCAGAACAAGCACTCGATCGTCTTATGGAGATAACTACTAAGGCAGAGAATTTCATTCGATGAGCAGATTAACTGTTGCGATTATCTGTGGAGGCCCAAGCAGCGAACATGAGGTTTCATGTGTATCGGGCGGGGGAGTCTTAAAGGGCTTAGATAAAAAGAGTTTTACGCCGATTTTGATTGGAATTACCAAGGCGGGCAAGTGGGTTGCACTCGATGAAAACTATCCGCTTGCAATTCACAACAAGGTCATGCCAACAATTGAAGATAACGGAACTAGGGTCGAGCTTGCACAAGGTGGGTTAGTAATAGATGGTTCCTTCGTAAAGATAGATTGCATCTTCTCGATTCTTCATGGAGAGTTTGGTGAAGATGGAGAGATTCAACAATTATTAGAGGATGCGCAGATTCCTTATGTAGGTAGCGGGGTAAAGGCTTCCGCCGATGCCATGGATAAAGCGCTGGCAAAGGAGCTCTTTGCTGCAGCGGGATTAACGGTTGCACCCGGAATTGTTGTGCACAAATCAGATCCACACCCAGATGCGAACTCACTTTCCTACCCAGTCTTTGTAAAGCCATCGAGTGGTGGATCTAGCCGTGGCACACACAAGGTTAAATCAGCTGACAATTTAACTGCTGCCATCAATGATGCATTCTTGTATGACTCAAAGGTTTTGATTGAAACCGCCATCAATGGACGAGAAATTGAGTGCGCGGTTTTAGAACGAGATGGAACGAGTTACGCATCCGTTGTCGGAGAAATTGTTGTTAACCCTCAATTTGAGTTTTATGATTTCGAGGCTAAGTACTTAGATGATGCAACAACTGTAAAGATTCCCGCTGATATTCCTGAGGCAGATGCTCAGGCAATTCAAATTGCGGCGATGCAAGCCTTTGATGCGATCGGCTGTGCCGGGCTAGCCCGCTGTGATTTCTTCTATACCAATGAGAATCAAATCATCATTAATGAGATCAACACCTTGCCTGGATTTACTGGAACCAGTGTGTACCCCAAGTTATGGCAAGCAACGGGAGTTACCTACTCAGATTTAATTACAGCTCTTATCGACTCTGCAATTAATAAGGCGGTTTAAAGAGTTTAGCTCAGGTGTGTAACTGGGCAGGTCAAGGTACGGGTAATTCCAGGAACAGCTTGAACCTTTGAAAGAACTAAGCGACCGAACTCTTCCATGCTTGATGCTTCTGCACGCATGATTACATCGTAAGGACCAGTAACTCCTTCAGACAATGTAACGCCAGGAATCTTTGCCACGGCATCTGCAACTCCAGTTGCCTTGCCAACTTCTGTTTGAATCAAGATAAAAGCCTGTACTGACATGAGATGTCCTTTCTGGTCGATGGCAAACGCTACCGCAGATGAGCCCCATCGAGGTAGTCGATTAGGCTAAGCGGTATGAACTTCGATGAGGCTGGGGTAATTGCCGCACTGGCACGCATCTTTGGCACCTCGCAGCGCGGAGTCGAGATCGGTATCGGAGATGATGCAGCTGTTGTAAAAACAACTGAGCGAACCGCGATCACCACCGATATCGCTGTTGAAGGAACACATTTTTCTACACAGTGGAGTAGCGCCTTTGATATTGGTCGCAAGATCACCGCAGCAAACCTTGCCGATATCTATGCGATGGGTGGCTCACCAAAATACTTAGTTGCAGCGGTAACTCTGACAGGTGAAGAGTCAATGGAATGGATTGAAGATCTTGCCGAAGGTATTGCACATGAGGCCAGCAGTTGTGGCGCTTATGTTGTCGGAGGAGATCTTACAAAGGGCCCCTGCAAAGTTATTTCAATCGCTGCAATCGGCCAGATTGATACTGCGATTACACGATCTGGTGCTCAAGCAGGGGATTCCATTTACATCTCTTCACTACCCGGTTGGTCTGCTGCGGGCTTAACAATTATTGACAAGGATCTGGAAACAGATTTAGCCCTTCACGCTGTGTCAGAGTTTTGTGCACCAACCGTTGATTACTCCGCAGCGGTGCAGTTTTCAAATGGTAAAGCCACATCGCTGTGCGATATCAGCGATGCCCTTGTGATTCAGGCAGAGCAAATCGCTTCCGCATCACAAGTTCAGTTAAGTATTGAAAAGGATTTGATTAGTAAGCACCCTGAGTTTGGAACTTTAAGTGAACTTGCTGATTCGCAAGGCATCGATGTGTGGCAATGGATTCTGGCTGGCGGCGAGGATCATGTCTTCCTAGCTACTGGGAAAGAGTTAGATGGTTTTCGTATTGGCTCAGTACAGTCAGGCTTAGGTGTAGTTGGTGTAGAAATGAAAAAAGCGCCAGATACCTGGCGCCATTTCAATTAAAACTGTACAAAGATAAGAAATTTATCGCGTTACTTTTCCAGCCTTAAGGCAAGAGGTACAAACGTTTTGACGCTTTGCAGTTCCACCAACAAGGGTGCGCACGCGCTGGATATTTGGATTCCAACGACGACGGGTCTTCACCTGTGAGTGAGAAACATTGTTTCCGAAGCTGGGCCCCTTGCCACAGATATCGCATGTTGATGCCACAGCGGTACTCCTTTAAATATCGACTAGTTCCAATGGGAACAAGGCGTAAGGGTAGCGTGAAGGCGGGCTGAGATGCCAATTTGAGCCTATGCGAGCAACTCCCATGCGCGGGTGGGCTGGTTTGAAGCAGTTGCGAGGGAGAATGCTCGCGTGGCCACACTAGAGAACAAGGTTTCTGCTGTTGTTGGTGATCGCACCGCGAAAGTTCTCGGCACCGTTTTTGGAATCACAACCGTTGGCGATTTGATGCGCCACTACCCGCGCCGATACATAGTGCGTGGTGAGTTGTCGGATATCTCAGAAC
Source organism: Actinomycetota bacterium (assembly GCA_039805445.1). GTDB lineage: Bacteria > Actinomycetota > Actinomycetes > Nanopelagicales > Nanopelagicaceae > Planktophila. The sequence continues at coordinate 16,193 of JBDLUF010000009.1, forward strand.
TACGCGAAGGTGATGAAACCACCATTGTGGCGCAGATTTACTCCACAACGAACCGACCTCTGCGTGGCCGTAAAGGGAGCATTCTCGAGGTTGTCGTCACTGATGGAACCGACAAATTATCACTAACATTTTTTAATCAAGCTTGGCGGGAAAAAGATCTAAAGGTTGGGCGACAAGGTTTGTTTGCTGGAAAAATCGGCGTCTTTAACAACAAGAAACAATTAGCACATCCTGATTATGAATTAATCCCAGATGGCTCCGATGTTGATTCTGCTGTTGAAGGTTTTGCTGGAAAATTTCTGCCGGTGTATCCCGCCTCATCCAAACTTCCTTCATGGAAAATTTCTCAATGCGCACAACTTGCTATTGGTGCATTAGATGAGATCGATGATTTCCTACCTGAATCCATACGCGAAAAACACAATTACCCAACGCTGCATCAAGCGCTAGTGCAACTTCATCAACCTGCTGATTTAGATCATGCAGAGACTGCACGTGAGCGTTTAACCTTTGATGAGGCTTTTCTTCTTCAATCACTTTTGGTGATGCGCAGAATTGAGCTAAAGAAGCTCAATTCGACTTCCAGAAAAAAGGTTGCAGGTGGACTTCTAGATACCTTTGATACATCACTCCCATTTGAATTAACCGCAGGGCAGCTCGCAGTTTGCAAAGAGATTGAAAGTGATTTAGCACAACCGCATCCGATGCATCGCTTACTGCAAGGTGAGGTTGGATCTGGAAAGACAATCGTTGCCTTACGCGCAATGTTGGCGGTTGTTGATAGCGGGGGACAGGCTGCACTTCTTGCCCCAACAGAAGTTCTTGCGGCTCAGCATCTTCGAACGATCCAACGGCAACTGGGCACGTTGGCACAAGGTGGAATGTTGGGCGGTTCCGATAAAGGTACACAAATCACTTTGATTACCGGATCGCAATCGGCGCAAGCGCGTAGAGAAGCCCTTGCAAAGGCTGCTGATGGAAGTGCAGGAATTGTTATTGGAACTCATGCGCTATTGGGCGAATCCGTTGTTTTCAAAGATCTTGGATTGATTGTCGTTGATGAACAACACAGATTTGGTGTTGAACAGCGAGATGCCTTGAAAGAGAAAGCTGTTTTACCTCCGCACTTACTTGTGATGACGGCAACGCCAATTCCTCGAACTGTTGCGATGACAGTTTTTGGTGATCTAGATGTTTCAACCTTGCGCGAACTTCCATTAGGTCGTCAACCAATTACGACTCATGTTGTTCCAGTTAAGGAAAAACCAAATTACATGGAACGCGCTTGGCAGCGAATTCGCGAAGAAGTGGCACAAGGCCATCAGGCGTACGTCGTTGCACCTCGAATTTCGGCAGATCCTGATGCGGGAGCAGATGCGGATTTAGACTTTCTCTTTGGCGAAGAATCTGATGAAATTTCATCGGTAGAAGAGTTGGCTCCCATGTTGCACGCGGGTCCACTACAAGGGCTCAAAATCGCAATTTTGCACGGGCGTTTATCCGCCGATGAAAAAGACGCCACCATGCAAGCCTTTTCACAAGGCGATATCGATGTGCTGGTCTCAACAACTGTTATTGAAGTTGGCGTAGATGTTGCCAACGCGACAATTATGGTGATCATGGATGCCCACAGATTCGGTGTTTCTCAATTACATCAATTAAGAGGACGTGTTGGTCGAGGTACATCGCCAGGCCTATGTTTGTTGGTCTCAAATAGTGAAGAGTTAACCCCTGCTCGCGAAAGACTTAATGCAGTGGCTGGAACCGTTGATGGTTTTGAATTGTCACGAATTGACTTAGAACAACGACGCGAAGGTGATGTTTTAGGTAGGAATCAATCCGGAACTCAATCTCACCTTCGCTTATTGCGGGTATTGAGGGATGAATCTCTGATTGAACAAGCCCGCGATGATGCAGAGCAACTAATTGCTAAAGATAATGAGTTAAGAGACTATCCTGCCCTTAGGAAAGAGCTCGCCCAATTGCAGCGAGATCAAGCGGTCGATTATTTGGATAAGGGTTAGCACATTGAGAATCATTGCTGGCGTTGCGCGAGGTCGAACTTTAGGAACTGTTGCAGGTGCAACTCGTCCAACTTCGGATCGAGCCCGCGAAGGGCTTTTCTCATCTCTGACATCTGAGTTCGGAAGTTTTGAGGGTTTACATATTTTAGATCTCTTCGGAGGATCAGGTGCAATTGCATTGGAGTCGCTTTCACGAGGCGCAACCTTGGTCCACGTTGTTGAAAAAGATGACGAAGCTCAAAAAACTATTGAAAACAATTACGAACTAGTAAAGAAATCTAACCCAAGTGGAAAATTGCAACTCTTTGGTATGAGTGCAGAAAGATTTCTCAAGGATTCACCAAAAACAAAGTATCACTTGGTGTATATCGATCCACCTTATGATTTCAGCAATCAAGCAGTAGAAGATGTTTTAAGTGCGTTGTACGACGGAGAGTTCTTAAGTAGTGATGCCTTTATCGCAGTTGAGCGAACAGCTAGAGGTCCACAATTCATTTGGCCCGACGCCTATGAACCCGCTCGTGAGCGGAATTATGGTCAAGCGACCATTTATTACGCCAATTACCAGCCGTAAGAATGGATTACTTGGCTCCATCTTGCTAGCGTTTACGCCATGAAGCGCGCGGTATGCCCAGGATCCTTTGATCCAATCACATATGGACATTTAGACATCATTGAGCGTGCTGCTCAGCAGTTTGATCATGTTGTGGTCGCGGTTCTGGAAAACCGAACTAAATCCAGCCTCTTTACAGTTCAAGAGCGTATTTCAATGATCACCGAGGTCGTCGCCAAGTTTCCAAATGTCTCCGTAGATTCCTGGAGTGGATTATTGGTGGATTACTGCAAGAGCAATTCGATTCAGGCGATCGTAAAGGGATTGCGCGCAGTTACAGATTTTGATTATGAGCTACAGATGGCGCAGGTAAATTTGCAAGGATCGGGAGTTGAAACCATGTTTATGGCAACAGCCCCAACGCACTCTTTCCTTTCTTCATCATTAGTTAAAGAGCTGGCCCATTATGACGGCGATGTCTCAACAATGGTCCCACCATCAATTAACGAAGCACTCAAGCTACGAATAGCGGGGAAGTAAAATGGATTCAGTTGAGAAGTTAACAGCAGCAATCACGATGGTCGAAGAGGCTCGTGGAGTCCCTTTGTCTGCAAGTTGCGTAGTTCACCGTGCTGAAATGCTCGAAGTGCTAGATGATGCTCGCGAAGCACTTCCTACCGATTTTGCTTCTGCGCAGAAAATTATCGAAACTCGTGATGCCATTATTGAAGAGGCACGTGTGAGCGCCGAGCAAATGATTGCAATTGCTCGTGAAGATGTTGCGCAGATGGTGGAACAAACCTCGATTGTTCAGATTGCACGCGATGAGGCACGCAAAATTCTAGATGATGCTCGTGAGACAGCAGAGATTGAAAAGGCTGAGGTTGAGGAGTACATCGATGGTCGCCTTGCAACTCTTGAGGTAATCCTTAACAAGACAATGGATGCTGTTTCTCGCGGTCGCGATCGTTTGGCTGGCGCAAATGATAAGGATGTTTTATCTCAACTCGCAGATGAAAATTGATTCCTAGAAGAACACCATGAGTAAACAAGTAGATACATTTGAGCTCAATACATATGAGCTTCCTCGTCGCGCAGGCGAGATGAAAGAGTATGAGCTAGATATTGTCGTAAAGGAAAATTTTGGCGTCGATCTCATCGCAGTTCCAGCGGGAGATTTGATCGAAGTAGATGTTCGTCTTGAGTCTGTTACTGAAGGTATTTTGCTGAGCGCAGATGTGTACGCGGTTGCAAAGGGTGAATGCATCAGATGTTTGGACCCAGTTGAAGTTATCATTGATCGAAAGATTCAAGAGCTATATAACTATGAACCCACCAATGAGCGGGGCAAGAGAAAGAAAAAGCAGGAAGAAACCCTCGAAGATTTAGAGATCGAAGATGAGCTCATGATGGATGGTGAGATCATGGATCTTGAAACACCGATCCGGGATGCGGTCGTTTTATCCCTTCCGATTAACCCGCTTTGCACACAGGATTGCCTTGGCTTGTGCCCTGAATGTGGGGGCAAATGGGTTGATCTACCCGAGGATCACGCACACGAGACCATAGATGCCCGTTGGGCCGGTCTAGGCGGGCTCAACCTCGAAGATCCCGATTTCAAGATTTAGCCCTTTTGAGGGATACTTTCCCTCTGCAGCCACGCTGCTGCCGTAATGATTGAGAAGAGGTTAGAACAGTGCCAGTACCAAAGCGAAAAATGTCGCGTTCAAAGACGCGTTCACGACGTAGCCAGTGGAAAACTACTGCAGCAGCTCTTTCAACATGTGGTCAATGCCAGCAACCAAAGTTGCAGCACACCGCTTGCCCAACTTGCGGTACTTACA
>JBDLUF010000010.1:0-20187 GCA_039805445.1 Actinomycetota bacterium
CGCAGATGGTGCACTTGGTGAAGTGTTCTTAAAGCTTGGCAAGCAGGGTTCAACCCTTGCTGGTGTGATGGATGCCTTCTCAATCGCAGTATCTATCGGACTTCAGTACGGAGTTCCACTAGAGACATTTGTAGAGAAGTTCACCAACTTGCGCTTTGAGCCAGCTGGTATGACAGATGATCAAGATATTCGCATGGCACAGTCAATGATGGATTACATCTTCCGTCGCCTTGCACTTGATTACCTACCATTTGAACAACGTTCAGCGATGGGTCTTTACACAGCAGCAGAGCGTGCAGCTGCACTCGACAATGGTGGCGAGTACGCACCTGTAGCGAGTGTTGATACCCCAAAAGCACCAGTGACTCCGGTTGCTGCGGCGGCTCCTGTAGCTGCTCCAAGTAAGCCAGCGGATGTAAAGATTGAGCCAGCACCACTTGCAGCAACAATCGGTTCATCATCTGATCTACTGGAATCAATGGGAATCAAATCTGATGCACCACTATGTATGACATGTGGAGTAAAGATGCGTATGTCAGGTGCATGTTTCGTATGCGAAGGTTGCGGAAACACATCTGGTTGCAGCTAATAACTAAGTAGTTAAAAACCCCGTCAATCACTGCGATTGGCGGGGTTTTTTACTGCCATGAGTGGTGGCACACGCTCAGTTAATTTCTCTCAGGAAAACCCCAGATGCTTTCCAGTAAATGTACATACCCCCGGGGGTATGTTGTGTTCATAAGGAAAAGGTAAGCAAATCGCTTAGCTCCAAGCCTTAAGAAATGCAGGTCAGATCATGAGAGCAAAGAAATTCACAGCAGCAATGGTTCTTGCAGTAATTGCTGCGGTTGGCTTTGCCCCATTAGCTAATGCGGCAACTCGTCCAACAACTGCACAAAAGCTTCAACTTCAATATCTAATTGAGGAAGAAAAGCTTGCCCGAGATGTCTATCTGTACTTGGCTGAGAATGTAACCTCATCAAAGTTTTCTAATATCGCAAAATCTGAACAGACACACATGGATCAGATCGCTGCAGTATTGAAGACATATAACTACTTCAACCCAACCACTACACGTGCACCAGGTGTATTTCGTGACAAGTCACTACAGGCTTTGTACAACACTTTGATCACACAGGGATCTGTTGATGTTGCAGCCGCCTTCCAGGTTGGTCGCGATATTGAAAACCTTGATATCAAGGATCTTCAAGTAATGCTGAAGGCAACAATGCCAGCGGATATGAAGCTGGCACTAGACAACCTTCTCAAGGGTTCTTACAACCACTTAGCTGCCTTTAGCCGCTAAGCAAGCAGTGGATTTCCCCGCCTTCTGAGGGGTAGGCGGGGTTTTTCATGTCACCAGCATGGGCACAGCAGCAGTAGAATTACGACGTTGTTTTCGGGGTCGATGTAATTTCGAACCGGCGGTTAAAGTCCGCGACCCGATACCCGCCAGGTATCGGTTGACTCAGTGAAACTCTGGGACCGACGGTTAAAGTCCGGATGAGAGAAAACAAACAAAGGGTCGGCGCATGCCTACCCTCTTTGTGCGCTTGGCTGTTTTCAAAAAATGGTCTTGCACCCACCCCGAGAACTCGTTTCTAGAGTTAGGGGCCATTATGGATTACACAGTTGCGATGCAACGTGCCATCGCCCTTGCCGAAAGAGGTTTAGGAAAGACAGCGCCCAATCCAATTGTTGGTGCAGTGATTATTGATGGCACCGGAAGCATCATCGCTGAAGGTTTCCATGATCGTATGAATTCAGCTGATCACGCAGAAGTTGTTGCGATTAAAGCTGCTGCAGACAAAGCTAAGGGATCCACAATTGTTGTAACCCTTGAACCATGTAATCACTCAGGCAGTACCGGTCCATGTGTTCAAGCGATTATTGATGCAGGAATTAAAACAGTTGTCTTTGCAGTCAACGATCCCAATGAAAAAGCAGCCGGGGGAGCAGCAGCGCTTCGTGCAGCGGGAATCACCGTTGTTGAAGGCGTCCTGAGAGAGGAAGCTACTTTTTCAAATCGCGCTTGGCTCATGAAGATTCGCAAGAACCGTCCATTCTTTACCTGGAAGGTTGCCGCAACCCTTGATGGAAAGGTTGCAGCCGCCGATGGAACATCACAGTGGATTACCAACGAAGCATCACGTGCCGATGTGCAGGTACTGCGCCGTCAGGCAGATGCGATTTTGGTTGGCACAAACACCGTTATTGCAGATAACCCACACTTAGTTCCACGTGGAGATTTTGCTGGCTACACCCACAACCCAATCCGCATTGTGTGTGGCGAGCAAGAACTGCCACAGGATGCGCAGGTTTTTGATGATGCAGCGCAAACCGTGGTTGTTAAATCCAAGGACTTAGATGTTCTGGTTGAAAAGCTCAATGAACTAGGCGTTAATCATGTCTTTGTAGAAGCAGGCCCAACGCTAGGTAGCGCGATGTTAGATGGCTGTTTGCTGGATGAATTAATCATGTACCAAGCACCTTCACTGCTAGGTACCGGAAAGCATTGGTTTGCCTTTGATTACCCAACAACAATTACCGATCAGATGCGTATGGATCACCTAGGTACGCAGGTTTTTGAGGGCGATGTTAAATCTGTCTATCGCATTAGGAACGGTGAGTGATGTTTACCGGACTTATTGCAGAGTTAGGAACAATTACCGCAATCGACAAGGGCGAAAGCTCAGCGGTCTTTACTATCGCAGCACCTGCTTTGATTTCTCAGATCGCCCTTGGTGATTCAGTTGCGGTCAATGGTGTGTGTTTAACAGCTACCTCTATCACCGGCAATTCCTTTACCGCAGATGTCATGGTTCAAACCTTGGCGGTTACATCCCTGTCACGGTTAACTCTTGGCAGTGCAGTAAATCTTGAATTAGCAGCGCTACTTAATACTCGTATGGGCGGCCATATGGTGCAGGGCCATGTTGATGGTGTTGCAACTGTTGTTGGCTTAACCCCCGGAGAAAAGTGGGCGCAGTTTGAAATCACCGTGCCTGAAAAGCTAGCGAAATACATTGTGAATCAAGGCTCACTCTGTCTTGATGGCGTTTCCTTAACAGTGGGCGAAATTAACGATTCAAGTAATGTCGTGACTGTGTGGTTGATTCCAGAAACCCTAGAGCGCACCAATCTTTCAGGTAAGAAAGCTGGCGATTTAATCAACGTCGAAGTTGATGTTCTAGCTAAGTATGTAGAGCGCCTCTTAGCCAAGGGGGATAAATGAGTAATCTCCAAAAAGCTCTAGATGCTTACAAAAATGGCGATCTGATCATTGTTACCGATGATGCTGATCGGGAAAATGAGGGCGACTTGATGTTGCTGGCTGAAAAGGCCACACCTGAAAAGGTGGCGTTTATGGTGCGCCACACAACGGGAATCTTGTGTGTAGCAATGACGCAGGATCGTGCACGCACCTTGCGCTTGCCACTCATGGTCGAAGAGAACCAGGATTCAAAGAAGACCGCATTTACAGTCAGCGTTGATTACAAGGTCGGCCTCACAACCGGTGTTAGTGCAACGGAGCGATCAAACACAGTGCGGGCGTTAGCTGACACTGCGGTAACACATGCAGATTTCATTCGTCCCGGCCACATCTTTCCGTTGATTGCAGATAATGGGGGATTACAAGCGCGTGGTGGTCACACAGAAGCAGGAGTCGCACTGTCACAGCTAGTTGGTGCGCAACCTGTTTGTTTGTTATCTGAAATCGTTAATGATGATGGATCAATGGCCCGCGGAGCATCCCTTGCTGCCTTTGCAGATCATCATTCAATCCCAATGATCTCGGTTGAGGAGCTCAAAGGTATTGCTCCCGTTGCACCTGCGACCCATTCACCATTTGAGTTTGCTTGGGCACAACTTCCTTTGCGCACCGGCTTATGGTCGATCGCAACCTATCCAGGGCTGCGCCAACGTGAACACGCGGTGATTTCATTTGGTGTTGCAGGCAAGGCACCTCTGGTGCGCATTCATAGCGAGTGCTTTACCGGCGATGTTGTTCATTCACAACGCTGTGATTGTGGCGAGCAGTTAGAAAAATCTATCTCTTTGATCCAAAGCCATGGCCATGGATGCATCATCTATCTGCGCGATCACGAAGGTCGCGGTATTGGGCTCACGGAAAAGATCAAGGCGTATCAATTACAAGATGCAGGTATGGACACCATCGATGCCAACCTGCACTTAGGACATGAAATAGATGCTCGTGATTGGTCTGATGCAATCGCCATCGTTAGGGCGCTAGGGTTGAAAGAGCTGACGTTGTTAACAAATAATCCCAATAAGGTTCAAGCCCTGCGTGATGCCGGGGTTGAGGTAACACAAGCAAACCTCACCGTTGCAGCCAATAGTTTTAATGAAAAGTATCTAGCTACCAAGGAAGAAAAACTTGGTCACTTACGAGGAGGCAAGTAAATGGCAGGACATGCACCAGCAATTGGAATCAAGCCACTTCCCAACGCCAAGGTCGCGATCATCTCTTCCTCGTGGCACCTTGATATTTGCAATGACCTGATTGCAGGTGCACAACGCGCCTTTGCCGAAGCTCAGGTAAAAACCGTTGAGGTTCAATACGTACCGGGCTCCTTTGAAATTCCATTGGCTGCGCAATACGCCTTTGAAGCAGGCTTTGACGCAGTTGTTGCTGTCGGCTTAGTACTTAAAGGTGAGACACCTCACTTTGATTATGTCTGCCAAGGTGTAACCCAAGGCGTTATCGATGTTTCACTCAAGTACGGAAAGCCAATCGGGTATGGCGTTTTGATGTGCAACGATCTTGATCAAGCAATAGCTCGTTCTGGTAAGGCCGGCAGTAAAGAGGACAAGGGTTACGACAGTGCTATCGCTGCTATTGAACTACTTCATCTAAAAATTAAGTAATTAGGCAACAAGAATTGAACGCTTCGATAGCCCCATAAAGTAACCATCGATCAAGGTATCAACAGGTGCATCTGGTTTTTGCGCAGCGCCTAATGTAATAAACAGTGGTGTGAAATGTTCAACCGTTGGATGGGCGTAAGGCATTCCGGGAGCTGCGCTCTTAAAGTTTGAAAGAGTTTCGACATCGCCCTTAGCAAGTGCTTCAGCTGCCCATGTATCAAACTCACTCGACCAGGTAGGTGCAACCGCATCGGTGCTCCAGTCACGCAGGTAGGGCAAACCATGGGTTAAGAATCCACTGCCAATAACTAAGACACCCATATCTCGCAAAGGTTGTAAACGTTTTCCAAGTTCAATCAACTTGCCAGGATCACTGGTTGGCATCGACATTTGCAAAACTGGAATATCCGCATCTGGATACATGACACGAAGTGGCACCCAAGCGCCATGATCTAAGCCACGATTACTCTGAAAAACTTGTTCATTGTCTGGCATCATCGATGCAACAAGATTTAATAAGTTTGTTGCATCAGGGGTTGCATATGTCATCTCAAAAAACTTTTTTGCAAAACCACTAAAGTCATAAACAAGGGGAGTGCCAGCTATTGGGCTGCTCAAGGTGACGGGGGCTGACTCCCAATGTGCGCTCACAATCAGGATCGCTTTCGGTTTTTCGATCTGCGTAGCGATACTTCTCAACTGTGATGTCCATAACTCATCATCGAGCAACATCGGTGCTCCATGACCTATGTACAACGCTGGTAATTGAGCCATGTTGATACGGTATAACAAAGTAGTTGAATATTCAACTAATTACGGAGTTTGCGAGCCTGTTTGAGGTAGTTACACTCAACCTGTGAGCGTAACCAGCGCAGGTGCAGCCTTTAAGAAGGCTTTGGTTGAAGAATCCCCGCTTCAAATAATTGGAACCATAAACGCTAACCATGCTCTTTTAGCAAAGCGTGCAGGATTTCGCGCGATCTACCTTTCAGGTGGAGGAGTCGCTGCAGGATCGATGGGAATTCCAGATTTAGGAATTACAACCCTGGAAGATGTTTTAACCGATGTTCGTCGAATTACCAATGTCTGCGATACGCCGCTCTTGGTTGATGCCGATACAGGTTTTGGCGCATCGGCTTTTAACATCGGCCGCACAGTCAAGGATCTGATCAAAGCTGGAGCGGCCGCAATGCATATCGAAGATCAGGTTGGCGCAAAGCGTTGCGGACATCGCCCTAACAAAGAGATTGTTTCAAAGGCTGAAATGGTTGATCGCATCAAGGCAGCGGTTGATGCACGCACCGATGACAATTTCCAGATCATGGCTCGCACCGATGCGATTGCAAATGAGGGCGTTGAATCAGCGTTAGATCGCGTTCATGCCTATATCGAAGCTGGCGCAGATTTAATCTTCCCTGAAGCGATTCGCACCCTTGAGGATTACGCAAAGTTTTCAGCAGCGGTTTCCAAGCCAATCTTGGCCAACATCACTGAGTTTGGAATGACACCGCTCTTTACCCGCGAAGAACTAGCTGCCAACGGAGTCGGAATGATCCTGTACCCATTGTCAGCCTTCAGAGCGATGAACAAGGCGGCTGACAATGTCTACACAGCGATTCGCCGCGATGGCACACAGTCCACTGTGATCGACACGATGCAGACACGTGAAGAGTTGTACCAAGCAATTAATTACTATGAATATGAAAAAGCACTTGACCAAACACTAGGTAAAGACAACGGGTAGGGACCATGACAGAAATCAAAGTAAAGAAGTCAGTTGCACTCTCTGGAGTTCCAGCGGGAAACACAGCGCTGAGCGCAGTAGGTGGAGCAGATCTTCACTACCGCGGATACTCAATCAAGGATTTGGCAGCTAACTGTCAGTTTGAAGAGGTCGCATACCTATTGGTCCATGGCGCGCTACCTAACCAAGCTCAATTAGATGCTTACAAGGCAAAGCTCAAGGCGCTACGCGGGCTTTCACCTCAGGTCAAAACAGTGCTTGAACAACTTCCAGCATCTGCCCATGCGATGGATGTTTTGCGTACAGGCTTTTCAGCACTTGGTGCGGTCACACCAGAGTCAAGCAAGCACACTCCAGAAGAAGCTCGCGATATCGCTGATTCAATGCTGGCAAAGACCGGTTCACTACTTGGGTACTGGCACCACTTTGCAAACAATGGAAAGCGCATCGAAGTAGAAACCGATGACAACTCAATCGGTGCTCACTTCTTGCACTTGCTTCATGGCGAAAAGCCAAGTGAGCAGTGGGAAAAGGCGATGCATGCATCATTAGTTTTGTATGCCGAGCACGAGTTCAACGCTTCAACATTTACCGGTCGTGTCATTGCAGGAACCGGTGCAGATATTTACTCATGTGTTACCGGCTCAATCGGAGCGCTCAGCGGCCCAAAGCATGGTGGCGCAAATGAGGTTGCACTTGAGATTCAACTTCGTTACTCAACACCAGATCAGGCAGAGGCCGATATCCGCAAGCGTGTAGATGCCAAGGAAGTTGTTATTGGTTTCGGTCACCCTGTTTATACAGTGTCAGATCCTCGCAATGAGATCGTCAAGGTCATCACTAAGGAGCTTGCCGTAGAAGCTGGCAAGGAAAATCTGTACAACGTTGCAGAGCGAATTGAATCAGTGATGTGGGAAGTTAAGAAGATGTTCCCTAACGTCGACTGGTTCTCAGCTGTTGCATATGATGCGATGAAGATTCCAGTTAACTACTTCACGCCATTATTTGTGATGGCACGTATTTCTGGTTGGACAGCTCACGTCATTGAGCAGCGCAACGATGGAAAGATCATCCGCCCAACAGCTACATATGTTGGTCCAGAAGATCTTGCCTTTGTACCTATTGAAAAGCGCTAATCAATGTCGAGCCATGTAAGCCAAGGTAACCAGCCATACGATCAAGCGATTATAGATATCGTCGATTACGCGCTGAACTACGAGATCAAATCTCCGGTTGCTTACGAGACTGCATGGAACTGCTTTATGGACACGCTGGGTTGTGGCCTCGAAGCCCTTGAATATGAAGCCTGCACCAAGCTTTTGGGACCGGTTGTGCCAGGTGTATCTGTTGCTAATGGCGTCAAGGTTCCGGGAACACAGCATGTTTTAGATCCGGTACAAGGTGCTTTCAATATCGGCGCGATGATTCGTTGGTTAGATTTCAATGACACCTGGCTTGCTGCTGAGTGGGGACACCCTTCCGATAACTTAGGCGCAATTCTGGCAACTGCAGATTGGTTGTCTCGCACCACAGATAAGAAGTTCACCGTTAAAGATGTCTTAACTGCGATGATCAAAGCCCATGAAATTCAAGGCTGTATCGCATTAGAGAACTCATTTAACAAGGTCGGTCTCGATCACGTTGTATTGGTAAAGGTTGCATCAACCGCCGTTGTTGCACAGATGATGGGTCTGACTCGTGATCAAGCACTTGCTGCGGTTTCACTGGCGTGGGTTGATGGTCAATCACTTCGCACTTATCGTCACTTTCCTAATGCCGGATCACGTAAGTCATGGGCAGCAGGAGATGCAACATCGCGCGCAGTACGTCTTGCCTTAATTGCAAAGACCGGCGAAATGGGTTATCCATCAGCGCTAACGGCAAAAACTTGGGGCTTTTACGATGTCTCCTTCAAGGGAAATGCATTTAAGTTCCAACGCTCATACGGTTCTTATGTAATGGAAAATGTTTTGTTTAAGATCTCCTTCCCAGCAGAATTCCACTCACAAACTGGTGTTGAAGCTGCGATGACGATTTATCACCAGATGCAGGCAGCGGGAAAAACTTCAGATGGCATCGCAAAGGTAACGATCCGCACCCACGAGGCGTGTATCCGCATCATCGACAAGAAGGGTCCGCTCAATAACCCGGCAGATCGCGATCACTGTATTCAGTACATGACGGCGGTTCCATTTATCTTTGGTCGTTTAACTGCACGTGATTATGAAGAAGATATTGCGGCCGATCCTCGCATCGATTTGCTGCGCGAAAAGATTGTCTGTGTAGAAGACCCTGGCTATACAGCCGATTATCACAACCCTGAAAAACGCTCTATTGCCAATGCAATTACCGTCGAATTTACCGATGGCACCGTCTTTGATGAAGTGGCTGTTGAGTACCCAATCGGCCATGCACGTCGTCGCACCGAAGGTATTCCGCTACTTATCCAAAAGTACAAGACCAACTTGGCTCGTATTTATGATGGCGATAAGCAAAAGAAGATCATTGATTTGTGCCTTGATTACGACAAGCTTGCAGCAACTCCAGTAAATGAGTTTATGGATTTGATGGCTCTTTAATGAGCGATATGTCAGCACAGGTGCGCCGCGCACTAGATGTTGCTGTCGAGGCAATTGGTGGTTCTGCTCGTGATGGCCAGATTGAGATGGCCGAAGCTGTTGCAAACGCCTTAACTAACCGTCATCACCTCATGGTTCAAGCAGGTACTGGTACTGGTAAATCACTTGCATACTTAATTCCCGGAATCGTGCATGGACGTAAAGTTCTTGTAGCTACTGCAACGATTGCGCTGCAACGACAGTTGGTAGATCGCGACTTACCAGCGGTTGTTCCAGCTCTTGAAAAAGAGCTTGGCCGCGAAATTTCCTATGCAATCTATAAGGGCGTTGGAAATTATGTCTGTTTGCAGAAGATGAATAGCGAGGATGTTGATCCTGATACAGAGTTAGTGATGGAGGTTTCATCGCTAGAAAAGGATGCCAAGCGTTTAATCGCTTGGGCTAAGACTCCGGGGGTCAGCGGAGATCGTGATGATGCACCCGAGGTAGATCGACGTGTGTGGCTAGCGAACAGCACATCAGGGCGTGAATGCGTTGGTGCAGATGTCTGTGCCTTTGGTTCGCAATGCTTTGCGGCAAATGCAAAAGCTAAGGCGCAAACTGCAGATATTGTCGTTACTAATCACACCTTGCTGGCAATCGAAATCGTAGATTCTCATCCGATTCTGCCGGAACGCGATTGCGTGATTTTGGATGAGGCCCACGAGTTCATGGATCGAGCAACCCAAGCAGTAACAGATGAACTAACCTCTAACCGAGTTTTGCGAGCTGCGGCAATGGCCCGAAAGTTCATGCCGGGCAAGCTTTCAGATGCCTTCCATAAAGCCGCCAATGATTTCCATGAATCCATGGTTGATTACGGCGAAGATGTAAAGGGTGACCCAACCTCTAAAGGTCGCTTAGAAGAGATTCCACAATCCCTTGAGTTTTCTATTCGCAAGGTGATGGAAGCGGCAAAGGGCATTACTCAGTTCTTAGCCGCAGATGATGAAATCATCGATACCGATGCCTTAGCAGAGCGTGCCCGGGTCAAGGGTGCGGTCAATGAAATCGCAACAACTGCAACAACCCTGTTAAAGATGGGGGATGGCTTAGTGCTCTGGTACGAGCCAACATTTTCAACACTATATCTAGCACCATTATCTGTATCAGAGGTTTTGCGAGAAAACCTTTTGACTAAGACCCCAGTAATTGCAACCTCTGCAACCTTAACTGTAGGTAAGGGTTTTGATTCAATGGCAAAGAGCATCGGCTTTTTAGTCAATGAGGAGATGAACGCTGAGTTAAAGGATGGCGAGGTTGATCCCGCCAATGTTCAAATGCTCGATGTTGGTTCACCCTTTGATTTTGCTAACCAAGGTGTGCTGTACATGCCTAAGCATTTACCAGAACCAGGTCGTGATGGCCCAAGCCAAGATGTATTAACTGAACTTGGTGAGTTAATTGATGCTGCAGGTGGTCGAACCCTTGCTTTGTTTTCATCATGGCGCGGAGTAGAGGCGGCGGATTTACATCTGCGTAAAGTGCTAGCAGAGCTTCCGATCAAGATCATTACGCAAAAGCGGGGCGATGCCGTAGGTCCTTTAGTAGAACGTTTTGCAAAGGATGAAACATCAATTTTAATCGGCACGATGTCCTTATGGCAGGGCGTTGATGTTCCAGGAAATAGTTGCATCTTGGTGGCAATCGATCGCATTCCATTTCCGCGCCCCGATGAACCTGTCATGAGTGCACGTGCATCACAGGCAGATGCGGCAGGAGGAAGTGGTTTTATGCAGGTTTCACTGCCACGAGCAGCGCTATTGCTGGCACAGGGGACAGGTCGTTTGATCAGATCAGTTGATGATCGAGGTGTGGTCGCAATCTTGGACTCACGAATCGTCACTAAGCGGTACGGAAGTGTCCTACTTAACTCGATGCCACCTCTATGGAGAACCTCAGAAAAGTCGGTCGTCATAGATTCACTGAGAAGACTGAGCGAAAGCATGAAACAATAAAAATATGCCTCGCATTGAAACCGAAACACTTGCCGAGCACCGTGATTGGCGCCGCAATCAACTGATTGATGCCGCTGCAAGCATTGCGCTCGAATCTGGTGGTGCCGCAATTACCGTTGCCGCTGTTGCCCAACGTGCTGGGTTGTCACGTACCTCTGTTTACGAGTACTTCGGTAGCGGGTCAGAGCTCGTTGCAGACCTTGTCATTGATGAACTCAATAGTTTCACCCAAACGCTCAACGCAGCTGTTGCCGATTGCACAGACGCACAGTGCATTGTGAGTTGTTGGGTCAAGGGCGCACTTACTTATATTGCAGATGGCCGTCACCTTTTAGCAAAAGCTCTGAATGCGACCGCCATGCCACAATCAAGAGCGCAACAAATCGCTATTGCACACAGAGCATTAATGGCGCCGTTGATGAAGGCGGTTACCGATTTAGGCGTAAAGGATGCACAGCGCGCCTTGTCATTTATTCAGGCGATTACCGATGCATCAACTAAAAGAATTGAATCAGGCCATGACGCAGAGAACGAGATCGCATATGCGACCGCCTTCTGCATCAATGGCCTGATGATTAATTAATTACTTTCCGGTTATTGAGTACTTCTTATTTAACGCCTTGTAGCTATTAGTCTTTGCAGGCGCGGTAGCAGTAATTGTGCACTTTCCTTTTTTGATGGTTGCTCGGGCAAGGGCCACAGAACATGATCCAGCTGACTTGTAAGTAATCTTCTCGCCAAAATTACTCAGAATCGGAAGATCAATCTTCGATCTTGCTTTGATCGACTTAGGCATCGTGAAATCACCAAAGGTTTGCGTTCCCAGGGCTAATCGAATTGGCAGAATTGCTGTGATAGTTGATGCGGTTGCGTTTCCAGCTGAAGTAACTGCGATGGCACACTCACCAACACCGGTCAGCGGA
This sequence comes from Actinomycetota bacterium, assembly GCA_039805445.1. Taxonomy (GTDB): domain Bacteria; phylum Actinomycetota; class Actinomycetes; order Nanopelagicales; family Nanopelagicaceae; genus Planktophila. The sequence goes on from JBDLUF010000010.1 coordinate 12,134, forward strand.
GTAATTTCAGTACCAGTAAGGGCGCATGCTGGCGCAAGGGAGGAATAACTCAAGGTAGCTCCCGCCTTAGATGTGGCAGAAACGGTGGCAAACTGGCGATAACTCAAAGTTATTGGTGCCTTGGTACTTACGGGGATGCCGTTAATCGTTGCGGTGATCTCATCAACTGGCAGGGTTGTAGCACCTGCTGTTGCAACTTTGAATGTCAGTGGGATGAATTGATCCTCAGTTAAATCACTTGCGACGGTGTGATCAAAACGCATGAAGATTCCACACTTAGCAACGGTGCAATCAACTGTTGTAGAACCCGAAACAAAGCCACCTGTTGGCTTAAATTTGATGGTGTCAGTGGGTAAAAATGAAGCTCCACGAGCGTTAGAAATCCATAGCTCCACCGCTTTATTACATACCGCGGGACGAGATCCTGCCGGTGCTTCAACACATTGTTGAATGTAGAGCCCACCCTTTGCTGGGACATTTGAGAGCATGATGTTAATTGTCGCTCCCTGTGATTCAAGATTGGTCAAAGGTCCGCCGACAAACTTAGTTTCTGCAGCTTGGGCTGATACCGGGACTAACAGTGAACCAATTAATGCGACAAGAGCGAGCTTCTTCATTTTTCTCCTTATTTGATGGTGATAGGAATAAATAGATCTGAACTTCGATCATTGCTTCGCAAGTGATCTGCACGAACTGTGATTGCGCACTTAACCTTGGTGCAATCAAACCTTCCAATTTTCCTCGAGATCTTTACCTTTTGAGTAAATCGTCCTCCAGGTAAAAACTCCTGCGTTAATCCAACTGCATACGGTGGGGGATTCGATGAGATCCAAAAGGATGCTTCACCAAGACCAGCTTTGTTAATGCCACCGCCACATGGGGTGGGTGCTTGTCCCTTGGGTGGGATGACACAGAAGGCTAGGTAAATTCCAACAGTTTCATCAAAATACTTTCCATTAACCGTAATGATCGAGCCACTTTTCACCGAACTCTTTGAAACCGTTAAAACCTGACCCTGTGATCCTTTGATCGATACCGCAGCAGATGAGGGCATTGAGGTAATAGCGATCACCATAACAAGTGTCAACGTCTTCTTCATCTGAGTACTGTAAATCCGCCCCTAAAAACACTTATCCGACAGGACACAGATATCTGTCGTAGAAAGTTTTGGCACACTGCACCCATGAGAAAAGTGGTGATTTTCGCGCTTGTTGCCCTGTTATCAGGGTGCGCCGATAGCCGCCCAGTTAGCAGTTACACAATTTCTCAGGATGATGTGAGATCGATTTCACTTGATACACCAACCGCATTTTCAGCACAACGCGTCATTGTTTTAGCAAACGGAGTCGCTGAAATCATTCAATCCTTAAACGGCCAATCAATCATGGTGGGTCGAGATATTTCTAGTACCGAAGATTCACTATCGGATATTCCAATCGTTACCTCTGGACATCAAGTGTTACCTGAAAAAGTGCTTGCGCTTAAACCCGACCTAGTCATCATTGATGCATCGACAGGTCCAAAGGCTGCAATCGAGACAATCAAAAAAGCTGGAATACCTGTTGTTGAGACACCAGAAAGTTGGAGCCTGACCGATCTTCCTGCAAAGGTCAGAGCGGTCGGCAAGGCGGTCGGCGCACATGCTCAAGCAGAGTTACTGGTTCAACAAATGGAGTCATCATTAAAAACTTCAAGGGTGAACAACTCTCCACGAGTTGCCTTTTTGTACTTGCGAGGAACTTCAGCGGTGTATTTAATCGGTGGCTCTGGATCTGGCGCAGATTCATTATTGAAAGCGGTGGGTGCCGTTGATGTGGGTGCTCAAAGTTTAGATCGGCCATTCAATACATTGACCGCAGAAAGTTTGGCGGCTCTCAATCCCGATCTCATTCTCGTTATGAGTAAAGGTTTGGAATCTGTCGGGGGAGTTCAGGGTTTACTGAAACTTCCAGGAGTTGCACAGACAAATGCCGGCAAAAATGCAGCGGTGATCGATGTGGATGATTCATTGCTGCTCTCCTTTGGTCCGCGGACCCCAGCATTAGTTCAGGCTTTAGCAACCGCCTTAAGTAAGGTTGCTCCATGAGAAAGTTGCTCCCAGCGGTGCTGTTGGCTGCTGCATTTCTCCTCTCTTTATATCTTGGCGCAACGCAGATCGATTCCTTTTGGTCAGCGCTAGTAAATCCAGGAAGCAATGAAATTTTGTGGCAGATCAGATTTCCACGTGTGACTGCAGCGGTAATTGTTGGTGCCGCTTTAGGTGTGGCTGGTTTATTGGCTCAAGGTGCCTGCAATAACGCGGTTGCAGAACCTGCAATTCTGGGCACTGCAGCAGGTGCCTCATTTGGTGCAGTCATTGCGATTAGTTCAGGGTTAGTTGATGTGGGATCACTAGGTGCAATTGCCTGCGGAACTATTGGCGCACTTCTGACAACATCTTTGACCTTTAGATTGGCAGCAGTTCGTGGTGCACTTTCCTCCTTTACCTTGATTATTGTGGGAATTGCGGTCTCTGCAATCTTTACCTCTCTTGTCGGAATTGCATCGGCGATGGTTTCTCGTGCAGATGCTCGTTCGATCTCATTCTGGAGCTTTGGTTCGCTCGCACTCATCACTTCTGAAAATCTCATCGGTATTGCACTCACAACTGTTATCGGTATTGCGATTGCATGGAAAATCGCCCCAGCACTTGATCGGCTTTCTCTTGGTGATGCAACCGCATTTCACTTAGGTGTAAATGTTTCCCGAATCCGCCTCGTTGCCTTGATTGCTTTATCGATCTTGGCAGGTGGTGCGGTTAGCACCGTTGGTTCCATTGCCTTTATCGGTTTAGCAGCCCCGCACATCGCCCGCTTTATCTACGGCCCGTCCCACCGGCGGCTAGTCGCTCACAGCGCAATCATCGGCGGATTAATTGTTGTAATTGCCGACACTCTTTCACGCACCATCGCCCAGCCAAATGAACTTCCCATCGGTCTGGCAACAGCGTTACTGGGTGCTCCAGTACTGATCGCACTAGTTACCTTCAAAAACAATGTCTGGAGATCTCAATGATTACTATTGATGAGATCACCATTGTGCGCGATGGGCGCGAAATTATTTATGATTATTCAGAGCAAATACCGGCAGGCTCGATAACTGTAATCGTTGGCCCTAATGGCTGCGGTAAATCAACCCTATTAGCAGCAATCGCCGGAGACATTGCACCCGATAAGGGAACCATCACCATTGATGATCTACATCCAATCCTTACCCCTGCAGGTACCTTGGCATCGCTTCGAGCTATGGCGGTACAAAATCAAAGCTTTACTCTGGGCTTTACCGTGCGAGAAATGATTGAAATGGCAGGAGATTCAACCCACGTCATTGAGGCGCTGGGCCTTGCTGAAATCGCGGATCGCTTAGTGACAACTTTGTCTGGCGGAGAAGCTCAACGTGTCGCAATTGCTCAAGCGATCGCACAAAAGACACCTGTGCTTTTACTCGATGAACCACTTGCCGCTCAGGATATTTATAGTCGTAGAAAAATCATTTCCTTATTGCAAAACCTTGCCGAAACCGGAACCACCGTTGTCGTTGTGGCACACAGCACCGAAACCGAATTAACGTGGGCCGATAAAGTTATTAAGCAGTTTCATTAGCTCAGGCCAGGACTTTGCAAAGCTTGGATGCAAAGGCAGTTCATCTACTTTTTCAATAGCTACCCAACGGACTTCGTGGGACTCATCATTAACCTCGTGAGCAACTAATCCAGCTGCAGCACGAGCGATAACAGTTTCATACTTCCAGTCACCATGATCATCGGTAAAGGTGTGCAGCGGGGTTAGCAAATCGGTATCAATTCCGGTCTCTTCAATCGCTTCGCGAAATGCACCTTCAATCGTTGTTTCATGAGAGTCACGGGCACCACCTGGAATGCCCCAGGTGTCACCGTTATGAACCCACGGTGCTCGATGTTGCAAAAGGATTTCGTGGCCGCGCACAATCATTATTCCAGCTGCGCCGTTAAGCCCCCAGTGCTTATTTCCGCAGGCGCATTCCACCCATCCATCACCATCGCGCGCTGCCATGTTCGTAGCCTGTCACACCTATCCACAGTTCGCGCAATGGTTTCCGCCACCGTCTGCGGGGCAATTTATGGTGCCGCACATGGTCGCCATCATTGTGATTTTCGCTCTCATATTCACTATTCCTACCCCTGCACTGGCAGATGAGTGCGCAGAAAAAGCCTGCATCAATGTCTATACCGACAACAACCAAATAATTATCGAAGCCCGCAAAGGCAATACAACTGCGAAAAAGAGCATCAGCCAGGCTCCGAAGAAAACACCGGTGAAACCCTCACCAAAACCAAGTGTCAGGCCTTTGTTCTTTCCACCCGCAACTGTGCAACCAACTATCAAAAGGCCAGTAACAAAGCGCACCTATAAGCCGCAGATTAAAAAGGTAACAACAAAGGTAAACCTCAGCGATCGATTAACCAAGCTAGTTCCAACGGCAGGTGTTGCATATCAACCAGAGTTTGAACCGTTGGTAAATGTTCCGGTGTATTTCTGGTGCGATCTGCCATCGTTATTTCAAAGTCGAGTAGACATCATTGGCGAGATCGTTGATGTAGCGCTGCGACCCTCCTTTACCTGGAGCTTTGGTGATGGCTCGGTTTACTCAACAACTGACAATGGTGCGCCGTATCCAACAGGCACCATCCGCCACACATATTCACGCCCGGGTACCTATGTCATATCGCTACTGACAACTTGGAATGGCAGCTACACCCATAACGCACAAGTGCGTGCGGTTACCGGCACTGTGAAAAAGATTTCCATCGCTGAAATAACTGTTGTACAAGCCCCCACCCACTTCATCACACGCAAAGGATAAAACTCATGACCACTGAAAATATGTATGTCAGCATCACCCCACTTCCACTTTCTACAGATCCTGAGTTCATTGAAAGTGTGAATACCTTTGCTCTTCGTCCCGATATGGATGACCTCAATCTTTTGCAACGAGATGGTGCGACCGCAGTAATTGATTTGTCGATGCAGTTTGCAGATCGTGGGTATCAATGCGATGTTGAACTTGTTTCGCAGGTGTTAGGACGTTTAATGGATATTCAAGTTCGAGATTTTGCATTAGGAACCCACAACGCCAAGACCTTTGATACCTACTGGAATATGTGGCTGTATCTGTTGCGGGTTGCACCCACAGGATTTGTGGCACCAGTTGCCTGTTTATTTGCGACCTTGGCCTACGAACGAGGCGACAGCGAGCTTGCCTACCGCGCATTAGATCGAGCAACTGCAGATGATCCCAAGTACTCATTAACACTTTTGTTGCGCAGAGTCTTTGGATCAGGCTGGCCCGCCGCCGCTTTTGCTGCGATGCGGGTAGAGCTGCACCCCAAGGTGACCGCTGGGATTTTTGAGTCCTAGTCGCTAGAATTACACCGTTCACGAGTCCTACGTATTAGCCCCGGCTTAGTAGGCGGCAACCCTCCACCGCGGCGGGGTGCTCCGGGTGACGAACAGGTCGCTTCGGCGACAAGCGCAGGTGAAGGATTTCAATTGAGCAATACAGGTGCATGGTTAGAAACAGATGATCCGGGTGAACGCAAGTTCATCACAATCGGTTTTCTCCTTCTTGAAAATGGCGAAACTCTTCCCGATGTCACTATCGCGTATCAAACATGGGGCACATTAAACACTGCAAAAGATAATGCGATTTTAGTAAACCATGCGATGACCGGTTGGTCCGATGTTCCTGGTTGGTGGCCATCCATGGTCGGTCCGGGATTGCCCTTTGATACAGATACATACTTTGTGGTTTGTCCTAATGTCATCGGTGGCTGTCAGGGATCAACAGGACCATCATCGATTGCACCTGATGGAAAAAGATGGGGCTCACGTTTTCCTGCATTAACAATTCGTGACATGGTCAATGCTGAGATCGCATTTACCGATGCGATTGGAATTGAAAAGTACAAACTTGCAGTCGGCCCATCACTAGGTGGAATGCGCGCACTAGAGTGGGCGGTGCAATTACCTGATCGTGTGGGTGCGATCTGCACCATTGGATCCTCAGCTGTTGCAACCGGTGATCAAATCGGAACCGCATCAATTCAAATTCGTGCCATTAAATCCGATCCACATTTCAACAAGGGCGATTATTACGAGCAAGAGATCGGCCCCGATGAGGGAATGGGAATTGCCCGCCGCATCGCACATCTGACATATAGAACTGAAGCTGAGATGGATATCCGCTTTGGTCGCCAAATGCAGGGAGATGACACCGGTCGTTACGCCGTTGAGTCATATCTAGATCATCAAGCCAACAAGTTAGCCCAACGCTTTGATGCCAACACCTACATCGTCCTGACAGAGGCGATGAATAGCCACGATATTGGCCGAGAGCGTGGGGGAGTTGCGGCAGCTTTGGGCACCATCAAGGTTCCGGTGGTCGCTGTCTCAATTGATACAGATCGACTCTTTCCGGTCCGCCTACAGGCTGAGATCGCTGAATTAGCCCCAGCTGCAGCGCCCTTGGTGACGATTTCCAGCCCATTTGGACATGATGGCTTTCTAGTTGAGGTTGAGAGTGTGGGAAATGTGATCAGAGAGGCTTTAAATCTGGCCAAATAGGCCTTTTGGATGTGCATTTACCCCTGTGGACAAATTATAATATAGCCATCGCTTCAGCGGCTTCGCTGAAATAAATCAAAGGACAATTGTGGCTGTATTTAGTGCGCTCAAAAACAAGGTGAAAGCAAAAACTTCATCAAAGAAAGAAGCACCAGCGAAGAAAGCTGTTGTAAAAAAAGCCGCACCTGCGAAAAAAGCAGCACCAGTTAAAAAAGCCGCAGTAAAAAAGGCAGCACCTGCCAAGAAAGCAGCGCCGGTTAAGAAAGCCGCTGTTAAAAAAGCAGCTCCTGCCAAGAAAGCAGCAGCACCTGTTAAAAAGGCTGCACCTGCAAAGAAGATTGAACTCAAAAAAGATTTGACCGCCAAGGATGTACAACAGATTGTTGATGCCAAGAATGCGGTGCTTCGCCAAAACGAGGTTCTTGCAGAGCTAGATTCTCGCGGCGTTACATCAATCAATCGAATTCCAAAGAAGGTAGACAAGGATTTAGTTGATGAGGCTCGTGCGCTCGCAGCTGAGGTTCCAGTATTAATTGAAAAACTGCGCAAGAGTGGACTTGGTTCACCTTCACGAATTCTTAAGAAGGCCGAGTACGAACTTATTGCTCCAAAGCCGGAAGCAATAAAGCCTGCACCAAAGGTTGATGCAAAGACCGGTAAGGCGATCGTCACAAAGATTGATGGCGAAGAGGTTGAGCTAGAGGAAGTTGAACTTGAAGATGTCGAGACCCTCATCAAAGAGGTTGTCGAGATCATCGATAGCGAAGAAGAGGACAAGGGCAACCAGCCACGTGTCGTCGATCTTTCTGCAGAAGATGCAAATCAAGGCAATGAGGAAAACGCCTTTACATTAAAGGCTTCTGAGGAAGATGATGCACCTGCTCAGACAGTTATGACAGCAGGAGCAACCGCTGACCCGGTTAAGGATTACCTCAAGCAGATCGGCCGCGTAGCACTGCTTAATGCAGAGCTTGAAGTAGAGCTGGCAACACGTGTAGAAGTTGGTCTTTTTGCAGAAGAAAAATTGAAGCATGAAAAGAAGTTAGATAAAAAGTATAAGCGCGAACTTGAATGGCTAGTTGAAGATGGAAAGCGCGCAAAGAATCACCTGCTCGAAGCAAACCTTCGTTTGGTTGTTTCTCTTGCAAAGCGTTACACCGGTCGTGGAATGTTGTTCTTGGACTTGATCCAGGAAGGTAACTTGGGTCTGATCCGTGCCGTTGAGAAGTTCGACTACACAAAGGGTTACAAGTTCTCGACCTATGCAACCTGGTGGATCCGTCAGGCGATTACCCGTGCGATGGCTGACCAGGCTCGTACGATCCGTATTCCGGTTCACATGGTTGAAGTTATTAATAAGTTGGCACGTGTACAGCGCCAGATGCTTCAGGATCTTGGTCGCGAACCGACCCC
>JBDLUF010000011.1:0-19414 GCA_039805445.1 Actinomycetota bacterium
TCCGATCTCTATATCGGGCGGTGGTGTTTGATTGTCGAAGTGAAACGACCGCTTCAGCTCCTGCCAAGTAACGGGTTCCACTCCATCTAACTGTAAAAATCCTGTTACGTGGCAGGCTCATAACCTGTTTGCCAGTTACAACACTAGGCACAACTGTTGAACCTAATATAGAAAAATTCAAGGCACTCTTTACCGGTATTACTGCGAGCGGGACAGCATCTTGTGTATCTGCGATATCACCAACATAAATGTGCAGCAATGCATCAGGAGTTGCAGTTGAGATGCGTGCGGTGCTGAGCAAGTGCCCCACATTGACACGAAGTATCTTTGAGTCATCTGCAGGCTGAATTGCTACATCCTTGTAGAAATAATTCAAAATTGTGGTTGCTGTGTCACCTTGTAAAGCCATTGAACGTGCACCAATTTGGCTAAGCCCTACGCCGTGTCCATAACCCGAACCCGTTATTTCAAATGTTGCGGGAGCCTCAGTTGCGTTAACCGGAAATGGAATTGAAATCGCTAGGGCCAGTATTACGATGAGAGCTTTAGACATCCTCATCGATTGCTGCACTCTTTCCTAGATCCAAGAACTTTTGATAGGCATCAATTACAAGATTTGGCTCACCGCGTTGTACAACTTTGCCCTTATGTAACCAGACAACATCATTACAAGTCTCGCGAAGAGTTTTCATTGCATGGCTAACTAAAATCAAGGCGCGATCATCGCTTCGCAACTCCTTAATTCTATTAAGACTCTTTTCCTTGAACTTGGCATCACCGGTGCTCAATGCCTCATCAATAATCAAAATATCCGGGCGAACAGTTGCCGCCACTGAAAATGCTAAACGTGCAAACATTCCAGATGAATATGTACGCATAGGAGCATCGATCGCATCACCTAACTCTGAAAACTCTGCAATTTCATCAAAATGTCCCTCAATCTCTTCGCGAGACATGCCTGCGGCTAAACCACCGAGATAGACATTGTCACGACCTGACATTGATGGGTTGAAACCAACACCCAACGCCAACAAGGTGCTTACAGATCCATTAACTTCGATGCGCCCTTGGCTTGGAGGCAAAATTCCGGCGATGCAGCGCATCAAAGAGGATTTACCAGCACCATTTGTTCCGATTACACCAAGAACCTGGCCGTACTCAACATCAAGATTTACTTCATCTAAGGCACGAACAACCCTGGTCTGCTTTGAGCCGCGACCCAAAGCCTTTACGCGTGCCTTTAGGGTTGGTCTGCTATCAATCGCAGTGGTGTATGTCAGTCCAACGTTGCGCACTGAAACTGCGATCTCGTGTGTGATGTGCTTACTAGAGGCGGACAGCGAACTCACGCTCCCTCGACAAGAAGAAGTAGGTTCCTATGAAAAATATCGCTGTTGCCCAACCAAGGCCTTGCAACATATTTGAAACTTCAGGCATACGACCATGAACCAAGGCGGAAGACCAAGAGTCAAGGATTGGAAATAAAGGATTAACAATTTCAAGAACTCGAAGCTTGGGATCTAGTTCAGATGCTTCGTACAAAACCGGCGAAAGGTATAAGAATGTTCTCGTTAAGTAAGGGAGAAAACTTGCGATATCTCTGAAGTAAACATTAATACACGAGATCGTAATCGCTAATCCTAGGCCCAAGAACATGGTGATCAGTAGGACTGGGATTGCCCACAACATCTCAAAACTAAACTCTGAACCAACTACAGCTTTGATTATCAGAAAGACAAAAATTGTCGGCAAAAACTTAAAGATCGCAATGACAACCGCTGAGATCGGCAGCATCACTCTTGGGAAGGCGGTATTTAAAATCAATCTTTGCCCAGCGGTAATTGATTTAACTCCGCCAGTAAGAGAGTTTGAAATCAAGTAAAAAAGGAAGAGTGTGGCGGTCAAATGCAGGTATCGGGTGCTATCGCTACCGCCCCTAATAATCACGATCAGAATGAAATAAACACCTGAAAGAAGAAGTGGGTTGATCACAAGCCACAACTGACCAAAGACAGAGTCAAAGTGCTGCTCTCGTAGTTCAGATTTAGAGTACTCAGCAATAAATGTTCGTCGCGACCACAGGGATTTCCAGTACTTACCCAACTTAGGCAGACCAGCCTTAAAGGGCTCATAAACCTGCAGTGGGATGCTCACGGATGCAAGGTTACCGCAGGGGCAAGCGAGTTCGGCGATGTAAGAAATCCAAACCCCCACGAAATATGCATGGTGAGCAAAATAGTTGGCAAACAAACAATCTCGCCCACGCTCTTACCAATAATTGCTGAAGCTCCCAGGATAAACACCGCATAAACAAGTGCCGGGATGTAGAAAATAGGCGACACCAATGCACCTAAAAGGATTGATAGCGATGTCGCAACAACAGTGAATGGAGGCGCTAGATACCTGTAATTAATTGTGCCTTGATGTCTACGCGAAACTACACGCCTCCAACGTCCATACTCAAAGTATTGTTTTGCGAGCGCTTGAACGGTAGATCGAGGACGGTATGTAACTGTCAATCGTGGATCAAAGTAGACAACTCCACCATTTTCACGCAGACGAAAATTCAGCTCCCAATCCTGAGCACGCGTAAATCTCTCATCAAATCCACCAACTGCAAGCAACGCTTCTTTTCGAAAACAACCAAGGTAAACAGTGTCAGATTCGCCTGCGCCTCCACCTGTATGAAAACGTGCTGCTCCAACCCCTAAGGGACTTCGCATCGCACGGGCAACTGCACGTTCAAACAAAGAAACACCCTCGGCAGCCATAACTCCACCGACGTTCACCGCTCCAGTCTCCAGAAGAGTTTGGAAGGCGATTTCGCAGTAATTATCTGGAATTTGGGAGTGACCATCTACCCGCACGATGATCGAGTAGCGAGAAGCGGCGATTGCACGATTTAAACCTGGCGCTGTTCTTCCTGTTGGGTTTTCTACCACTACAACACGTGGATCTTTTGCGTGAAGAGCTCGTGCAATCTGCATCGTCGCATCCTCAGAAGGTCCTACGGCAAGTATTACTTCTAACGCCCCATCAAAGTTTTGGGACAGAATTGAATTCACAGAATCCTCTAAATACTTCGCCTCGTTGAGGACTGGGAGGATCACCGAGATTTCTCGCTTCGGTGAGCCATATAACGTGTTCGCTGATGTCGACATAACGCGTACACGCTATCGCTCAAGTACTCTCTGACAGTGAAATCAACGCGGGCAATTCGGATTATTACCTCACTATCTGTGGGAGTAGTACTCATTTCCGCCTTTTCCTGGCTAGGTCTCGGCCAAGTAAGCGGCGCAATCGACCGTATCGATGTCTTCGGTTCAATTACATCTAGACCAGAGAAACCCAATAAGGCCCTCAACTATTTATTAGTTGGATCAGATACTCGCGAAGGTCTTACCAAGGAACAGATGAAGTTGCTGCGCGTCGGCAGCACAAAGACCGCAGCTGGTTCGCGATCTGACACGATGCTTATGGTGCACATTTCAAAATCACGTGACAAGGCAACAATCATTTCAATTCCTCGTGATTCTTTAGTAACTATTCCTGAGCATCCATCTTCCTTAGATAAAACAAGGATCGTTCCTGCCGCCAAAGGAAAAATCAACGCTGCTTTTGCTTGGGGTGGTGCACCTCTATTAATCCAAACCATTGAGAATGAAACTGGTGTTCGAATTGATCACTACATCGAGATTGGTTTTGCAGGTTTTGCAGGGATGGTTGATGCACTTGGTGGAATCGAAGTCTGTACTAAGCGAGACATCGATGATCCAGGTAGCCACTTAGTACTTTCTGCAGGTGTTCATACTCTAAATGGAGTTGAGGCTTTGAAGTATGTACGAACCCGTGACTTTGATGGCATGGGCGATCTAGGACGTATGCAACGTCAGCAGCAGTTCATGAGCGCTGTACTTCGTAAAGTAACCAGCACAGGTGTTCTGCTTAATCCAATCAAACTTGTTAACTTCTTTAACGCAGCAATTGCTACCGTTAAAACCGATTCAGAGCTCAATAAAAGCGATCTATTGACCCTTGCTAAGCAGATGAAAAATCTCTCTTCTAGTAATGTCCGCACTCTGACAATTCCATTAGGTAATTCCAACGCCCGTGTTCCCGGAATTGGTTCTGTTGTGACTTGGGATTCAGAGCTTGCACCCGAACTTTTCAACCGTATTCGTGAGGATTTACCGCTTACAGATGAGGTCACCCCAACTCCATCGGCATCAGCATCGACAACCGCCAAGCCAACTGTGATCGATAAATTCAAGACTCGTACCGCTGATGAAAATCCTTGCGGGGCTCTGAAGTAAACTCTCCCGCATGACTTTAACTCTCTCGGTAGTTGGCTGCGGTTATCTTGGAGCCACCCATGCTGCATGTATGTCCTCATTAGGTTTCACCGTCGTTGGCGTGGATACCGATCCCGAGAAGGTTGCGCTCTTACAAAGTGGCAAGTTGCCATTTTACGAACCTGGTCTAGATACCTTGCTTGAGCAAGAGATGAAAACTGGAAGACTTTCATTTACAACGGATTTTTCTGCTGTTAAAGATGCAGATGTTCACTTTGTTTGCGTGGGCACTCCACAAAGCAAAGATGGTCTTGCCGCTGATCTGACTTATGTGAAATCAGCTGTTGCAGCTATCGCTCCCCACCTCAAAGAAGGTTCATTGGTAGTTGGTAAGTCAACTGTTCCAGTTGGAACTGCCCAAGGCTTACGGGATGAGTTAGCAAAGAGCGCGCCACAAGCAGATCTTGCTTGGAACCCAGAATTTCTTCGTGAAGGTTTTGCGGTTGAAGACACCTTGACCCCAAACCGTTTAGTTGTTGGTGTTGCAAATGATCGAGCAGAAGAAATCCTGAAAGAGGTTTACCAACCTGTTATCGCTTTGGGAACGCCATGGATTCGTGCAGATCTTCCAACTTCAGAGTTGGTGAAGGTTGCAGCAAACTCATTCCTTGCCACAAAGATTTCATTTATTAATGCGATGGCTGAAGTTTGCGAAGCTGCAGGTGGTGATGTCACTGTGTTAGCTAAGGCAATTGGCTACGACCCACGAATCGGAAACCGCTTCTTGCAAGCCGGCATCGGTTTTGGTGGTGGCTGCCTTCCAAAGGACATTCGCGCATTTATGGCTCGTGCAGAAGAGTTAGGTGCCAAGCAAGCACTCGAATTCCTGCGCGAGATTGATGCCATTAACCTACGTGCCCGCCAGCGTGTGATCGATGTCGTGCGCGGTGAACTCTCTGAGGATTTAACGAAGTACAAGATTGCTGTTTTAGGTGCGACCTTCAAGCCAGATAGTGATGATGTGCGTGACTCCCCTGCACTCGATATCGCAGCACAGCTACAAGCTGCTGGTGCAATAGTTGTTGTGCATGATCCTCAAGGAATTGAGCCTGCACGTAAGCGTTTCCCAAACCTTCAGTATCAAGAGGTTGTTACAGATGCGCTTAAGGATGCTGATTTGATTCTGCATTTAACTGAATGGAAGGAGTATCGACAGATTGATCCTGCCGCTATTGCTTCTTTGGTTAAGTCAAAGATCATTATTGATGGACGCAATATGTTAGATCGAACAATGTGGCGCAACGCTGGTTGGAAGTTCCACGCATTAGGTCGTACCGATTAATACCCAAGAAAGTATTGATGCGGCCCTGGCCTTAAAAACCTGGGCTGTTGTTGGACTGGGCAATAATCCTGAACGAGCAGCCTTTGGTGTTGCGAAGTTACTTCAAGATAAAGGTCATCGAATCATTCCTGTTTACCCACGAGCTGAAACAGTTCATGGCGAAATAGGTTACAAAACGCTCTCTGAAATTCCTGAAGCTGTTGATGTTGTGGATTGTTTTGTGAACTCACAATTAGTGGGCAAGGTGGTTGATGAAGCGATTGCAATTGGGGCAAAAGCTGTGTGGTTGCAATTAGATGTTATTGATGAGGCGGCAGTTGCCAGAGCACAGGCGGCAGGTTTGATTACCGTTATGGATCGATGCCCTGCGATTGAGTACCGAGCTCGAGCTTAAAAACCTGTTTTGTGATTGCGGCGAGAGTTTAGATTCTCGCCCTTTTCCTTTGCGATTCGATTGATCTCTTGCAAACCTTCACTCACCTTTGCTGAAATCGCTGCATCTGAAACACCCAAGATTCGTGCAGCAAGCAGCGCTGCATTCTTGGCATTTCCAACACCAACTGTTGCAACTGGAACCCCTGCTGGCATTTGAACAATAGATAACAGTGAATCCATTCCATCAAGATTCTTTAGCGCAACTGGAACACCAATGACTGGAAGCGGAGTTAAAGATGCAACCATCCCAGGAAGATGAGCAGCTCCACCGGCTCCAGCAATAATTACTTTGTAACCCTTTGATTGTGCGGTTTGCGAAAACTCAACCATTTCAAGTGGCATGCGGTGTGCTGAAATAACATCAGCGGTATATGAAATTCCAAGTTCATCCAGGATCTTGGCGGCATCCTCCATCGTTGGCCAATCAGAGTCTGATCCCATGATGATCGCTACATCACTCATCAACTTCTCCGCTCATGTAATCCAAGGCATGCTGAACTTCTTGGGTTAATTCTACGAGGTTCTCACCCACCATAGTTACATGGCCAATTTTGCGGCCAGGGCGAACCTCTTTCTTATAGTGATGGAATTTAAGCGCAGGTGTTCGAGCCATTAGGTGCAGATATGGACGGTACATATCTGGCTTGTCTCCGCCGAGCACATTTCCCATAACAGCTAATGGCGCGCTCATTGAAGGATCACCTAATGGAAGATCCAAGACCGCACGAAGATGTTGTTCAAATTGGTTCGTGTGGGAACCATCGATTGTCCAATGCCCAGAATTATGTGGACGCATAGCAAGCTCATTAATAAACAACTCTTCACCCTTAACAAATAATTCAACCGCCATAACTCCAACAACACCAACAGCTGCGGCAACATCTAGTGCGAGTTTTTGTGCCTTTTCGCTAAGCGAAACAGAAAGATGTGGGGCGGGCGAGATAGTCATTGTGCAAATGCCATCTTCCTGAATTGTTTGCGTTGGAGCCCATGTCGTTGCTTGGCCATGAGGAGAACGAGCGACCATAACTGCGATTTCATAATCAAAATCAACAAGCTCTTCAATTAATAACTTTGGGGTTTGTTGCAAGAGTGCGGCAAGCTCCTTTGTATCGGAAACTTTCCAGACTCCACGACCGTCATAGCCACCTGAAATTGCTTTAGCAATTACTGGAAAATCATGAACTTGATCTGCAGATGTAACGATCTGCCAATGTGGCGAAGGAAAGCTACTTAACTTTTCTCTCATTGCAGCTTTATCCTGCGAATAAACAAAGGCGGAAGATGATGGGCGAACAACAACGCCATCTGCTTCCAAGGCTTTCACAATACTTAACGGGATTAATTCATGCTCAAAGGTCACAACATCGCACTTTTTTGCAAAGGCTCGAACAGTTTCTAAATCCTTGTAATCACCAATAATGTGGTTAGTTATTTGAGCGCCAGAGTCCTGCGAATCAGCGGCCAGAAGTAAGAGATCAACACCTAATGCGGTTGCCGGAGCGATGCTCATACGTGCAAGCTGTCCTGCGCCAATGACGCCGACTATTGGAAAGGCTTTACTCACCGGCCTATCGTAGATGTATTACATCGGCGGATTGAACATGGGTTCCATCATCCAATATAAGCGCGCCTGTATCTGAAATGCCTTCTGCTATTCCGTGCTGCGAGGCTCCTCCTGGATATTCGACACGTACCTCGGTTCCGATTGTGGCGCTCAAATGCTTATACAAAGGTTGGACTTCATCGATTCCCTGATCCCACTGAAGGAAATGTTCCTCAAACTCTTCGAGAATTTCACAAATGAGTTCATCACGGGTGATGTCTTCTCCGCCTTCGACAAGCAAAGATGTAGCGGTGTCGACCGGCAGTTGATTCTCTTCCATTCCAACATTGACACCGATTCCAATGACAACTCCATCTCCAACAACTTCTGCGATCAAACCTGAAACTTTTCTACCGTTAATCAAAATGTCATTGGGCCATTTAACGACCGCATGGAATGCATGCAAGGATTGTGCAACGCTGTAGCCGGCGATTAATGGAATCCAACCCCAATCATCTCGGTTTCTTTGGGGTTTGATATAAAAAGAAAATAGCAATGCGGTTCCTTGCGCAGCTTCAAAACTTCTATCTAATCTTCCACGTCCTGCACTTTGATATTCAGCAACGATTACATCGCCGACCTTTGCTTTCCCATCACGAACTAATTGCGCAAGATCGCCTTGTGTTGTACCCGTGAGTTCAACCACCTTTACTCGCCAGTACGGCGTAATTAATCTGCTGATCTCTGCTTGATCTAGCGGCGCCCTTAACAATTCTTTGCTCACGACTAGTACCGTACGCCTATGAGTCGTGATCTGCATACAACCGCTGGAAAAATTGAGGACCTTCGAGATCGTGTCGAGGAGGCTATTCACGCCGGATCTGAGCGAGCAGTTGAAAAACAGCATGCCAAGGGCAAGAAGACCGCTCGCGAACGTATCGAAATGTTGGTTGATGCTGATTCATTTACCGAAATCGATGAGTTTGCTCGCCACCGTTCAACACAATTTGGAATGGAAAAGAACCGTCCTTACGGAGATGGTGTAGTTATTGGAACAGCAACTGTTGATGGTCGCCCAATAGCTTTGTACTCACAGGATTTCACCGTGATGGGTGGATCTCTGGGCGAGGTTCATGCCGACAAGATTGTAAAGATCGCAGAGTTTGCCCTTAAATCTGGAATTCCATTAATCGGTATCAATGATTCAGGTGGAGCACGTATTCAAGAAGGTGTTGCATCCCTTAATGGTTACGGAAAGATCTTCCGTCTCAATACCCGTTCTTCTGGTGTGATCCCCCAAATCTCATTGATTCTTGGACCGTGTGCCGGAGGCTCTGCATACTCACCTGCCCTAACCGATTTCACCGTTATGGTTAATGAAACCTCGCACATGTTTATTACAGGTCCGGATGTAATCAAGACGGTAACGGGTGAAGAAGTTGGCATGGAAGAGCTAGGTGGAGCTCGTACACACAACACCAAAACCGGTAATTCGCATTATTTGGCCCAAGATGAAGATGATGCGATTGATTATGTAAAGGCGCTGCTGTCTTATCTTCCATCAAACAACATGGATGCAACACCACATCTTCCACCAACTGAAACTTTAGCTAAGAAGGCATCTGATATCGCATTAGATACTTTGATTCCAGATAGTCCAAATCAACCGTATGACATGAAGGTGCTCATCCAAGCCCTTGTTGATGAGGGTGAATTTCTGGAAGTTCACGCTTTATATGCACCAAATATTGTTGTTGGTTTTGCTCGTATCGATGGTGAATCAATCGGAATTATTGCAAACCAACCTAATCAATTAGCAGGAACATTAGATATTAACTCCAGCGAAAAAGCAGCGCGTTTCTTACGTTTCTGCGATGCTTTTAATATTCCGATTTTGACCTTGGTAGATGTTCCAGGATTCTTGCCCGGAACTGAGCAGGAGTGGGATGGAATCATCCGACGTGGAGCGAAGTTGTTGTATGCATATGCCGAAGCTTCTGTTCCATTGGTAACTCTTATTACCCGCAAAGCGTACGGCGGTGCTTTTATTGTTATGGGCTCAAAGTATTTGGGTAGCGATATTAACTTTGCATGGCCTACAGCTGAGATCGCAGTAATGGGTGCGCAGGGTGCGGTAAACATTCTGTATCGCAATGAACTCGCTGGAGCTTCAGATCCTGTTGCTAAGCGTGCTGAGTTAGCAAATGAATACAACGAATCGTTGGCAAATCCTTATCTTGCCGCAGAACGCGGAACAATTGATACGGTGATTGAACCAAGTCAGTCTCGTGCATACATCACAAAAGCGTTTAGAACTCTGAAGACAAAGCGTGATGTGTTACCCGCTCGCAAACATGGAAATATGCCGCTGTAATGAGATTTGAAATTACAAAAGGAGTTCCGACTCCAGATGAGCTTGCAGCCATAGAGGCAGCAATGGCTGTACATAAACGTGAAGAGTTAAAGCCCGTAATTCGTCGCAGTGTTTACGGTTTGCCGCAACTTCGCCAACCGCTTCCACAGCAGATTACCTTTGGCGCTAGAAGGTTTGATTCATAATGCCAACCATTGTTCTAGCCTCTCAATCAACTAGCCGTCGACGGTTACTGGAATCTGCAGGGCTTTCACCAAAGATCATTGTGAGCCATGTCGATGAAGAAACCGATTTTTTCAACTCATTAGCGCCAGCGGACATGGTTATCGCTCTAGCAATTACAAAGGCACACACAGTTCGTGAACAAATCGATTTTCCAGCAATCATTATTGGCTGCGACTCCACCTTTGAATTTGATGGCATTTCACTTGGAAAGCCAGGGACAGCTGATGTCGCTACTGAGCGAGCCAAGCGAGTTCGAGGCAACTCTGGTTTGCTGCACACAGGTCATTGCATTATCGATACCGTTAAAGATGTCGAGATTTCCGATCGAGTCACAACTCGTGTGAGCTTTGACCAGTTGAGTGATGAAGAGATTGCAGATTACGTTGCAACTGAAGAGCCATTACATGTGGCGGGTGGATTTACTCTCGATGGGTTTAGTTCTCCCTTTATCCCTTCAATTGAAGGCGATTACACAAATGTCGTCGGTATTTCTATGCCATTTGTTCGTAAAGCTTTTGCTCAGTTGGGTTACACATGGCCACAGGTAAAGGTGATGAAATGAAGCGCGTACTAGTTGCAAACCGTGGTGAAATCGCTTTACGTGTAATTCGTGCCTGTAAAGATCACGGAATTGAAAGTGTTGCTGTGTACTCCGATGAGGATCGCAATTCACTTCATGCACAAATGGCAGATGCTGCGTATTCGCTACATGGAACAACTGCGACCCAAACTTATCTAGATATTGAAAAGTTAATCGCAGTTGCACGTGAATCAGGTGCAGATGCGGTTCATCCTGGTTATGGATTTCTCTCAGAAAACGCTAACTTCGCTCAAGCGGTTATCGATGCAGGGTTAACGTGGATTGGGCCGCCACCAGAGGCGATTCGCGCTTTAGGTGACAAGGTTTCTGCACGCAAGATTGCTGCAAAAGCTGGTGCGCCATTGGTTGCAGGAACAAAGGATCCAGTTGCAGGCCATGAAGAGGTAACAGCTTTTGCGAAGGAGCATGGGCTACCGGTTGCAATCAAAGCTGCCCATGGTGGCGGTGGGCGTGGACTAAAAGTTGCACGCACTATGGAGGAAATTCCAGAGTTATTTGCATCTGCGGTACGTGAAGCAATCTCTGGCTTTGGTCGAGGTGAATGCTTTGTTGAGCGTTACCTAGATAAGCCTCGACATGTTGAGACACAAGTTTTGGTTGATAAGCATGGACATGCGGTAGTTGTTAGTACCCGTGACTGTTCTTTACAACGTCGTCACCAAAAATTAGTAGAAGAAGCCCCTGCCCCATTCTTGACCGCTGCACAAAATGAAGAGTTATATCGTTCAAGTAAAGCGATCATGAAAGAGGCTGGATACATCGGTGCAGGAACATGTGAGTTCCTGATAGGTCTTGATGGAACTATCTCATTTCTAGAGGTAAACACTCGCTTACAGGTTGAGCACCCAGTTAGTGAAGAGGTCACTGGACTTGATTTAGTGCGGGAACAATTCAGAATTGCAGATGGTGAAGCACTTGGCTTTGATGATCCCGAAATCCGCGGTCACTCAATTGAGTTCAGAATTAATGGAGAGGACCCAGGTCGCTCCTTTCTTCCAGCTCCTGGTCGCATTACCGATTGGGCGATACCTACCGGACCTGGTGTTCGAGTCGATGCCGGCTTTAAAGGTGGAGACACAATCGGAGGAAACTTTGATTCACTTCTAGCAAAGTTGATCGTTACTGGTGCAACGCGTCAGCAAGCGATTGAAAGGGCTCGACGTGCACTATCTGAATTTATCGTTGGTGGATTAGCTACTGCGATCCCATTTCACCGTGCAATTCTTGAGGATCCAGCCTTTACTGAAAATTTCAAGGTGTACACAAGTTATATTGAAAATGAGTTCAACAATGAGATCCCTGCATTTGTTGTAACTGAACCTCCACTTGAAACTCATATGGCACCAGAACACTTAATAACTGAAGTTAACGGAAAGCGCTTTGAAATCCTTGTTCACGCACCTAAACCTGTCGTAAAACGCCACCGTGCCAAGCAGACAATGACAGGTGGTTCAAGTGGAACAGGATTAGTTAGTCCCATGCAAGGAACCGTTGTGAAGATTGCGGTTGAAGAAGGCACAAAGGTTGAGGTCGGCGATCTCATAATTGTTCTTGAAGCCATGAAAATGGAACAACCTTTAACCGCTCATAAATCTGGAGTTATCTCTAATCTCACCGCTGTAATTGGTTCCACGGTTTCAAGTGGTACCAATCTGTGTGAGATTGTCGATCAATAAACAGGCTTTTCAAGGGGTAATTCCGAAGTTACTCTTAGCCTATGGATCACTCATTAGCCCAGGAAGTTCATGCCTGGATCGCAGATGATCCGGATCCAACTACAGCTGCGCAGTTGCAACAATGGCTCGATGCTGGCAATGAATCCGAGCTACGTGCATCCTTTAATGGTTTTCTACAGTTTGGCACCGCGGGTTTAAGAGGTCCGATTAGACCTGGTCCTTCAGGAATGAATCGCGCAGTTGTAGGTCGCGCAGCTTCAGGAATCGTTGCGTATATGAAAGAGCGCAACCTAACCTCTGTCGTCATTGGTCGCGATGCACGTTATGGCTCCGAGGATTTCACCTTTGAAACCGCAGAAATCATGAGCGGTGCAGGAATGAAGGTTTATGTTTTACCTCGACCATTACCAACGCCTGTTTTAGCTTTTGCAACAAATGAATTGAAGTGCGATGTTGGCATTATGGTGACCGCTAGCCACAATCCACCTCAGGACAATGGATACAAGGTGTATTTAGGTGGAACGGTTGATGGAATTCACTACCGCGGCTCACAAATTGTTTCGCCAACAGATGAAGCGATAGCGGCAAAGATTGATGCCGTAACCTCTTTGAAATCACAACCACGCGGAAAAGTGTGGGAGGTTTTAGGGGAAGAGATCATCGAAAAGTACATTGCCCGTACCGCTTCTTTAGCAACCAACCCTGGTTCACTGCGAATTGTCTACACAGCGATGCATGGTGTTGGAACAGAAACAATTCAAGGTGTTTTTCAGAAGGCAGGTTTTCCTTCTCCTATCCTTGTCGATGCACAAGCAGCACCAGATCCTGATTTCCCAACGGTTGCCTTTCCAAACCCAGAAGAGCCAGGTGCAATTGATCTCGCCCTTGAAACGGCAAAGAGTTTTGATGCTCAGCTAGTTATCGCTAACGATCCAGATGCAGATAGATGTGCAGCTGCCGTCAATGATCCTGTTACGGGATGGCGCATGCTTCGCGGTGATGAATTAGGGGCAATTTTCGCTGAATCTATAGCTCGAAAGATTGATTCAGGGATCTTTGCGAATTCCATTGTTTCTTCATCAATTGTGAAGAAAATTGCAGCTCACTACAACTTAGAGTTCAAAGAGACTCTAACTGGCTTTAAATGGCTAGCAAAGATTGAAAACCTAACCTTCGGATATGAAGAAGCACTTGGGTATGCAGTCGATGCGATCACAGTCAATGACAAGGATGGAATCTCTGCTGCAATTACCTTGGCGCAAATTGCAACTGATCTAGCCTCGGAAGGAAAGACCCTTTTAGATTTGCTCGATGAGGTTTGGGCACGTCATGGTTTTCATGCAACTGAACAAATCTCAATCCGTTTGAGCGATCTTTCAAAGGTTGGCGTGATCCTTGGAGGTTTGCGCAGTAACCCACCAAAAGATATTGCCGGCCGTTTAGTTACCTCTATCGATGATCTGGCATCTCCCACCGATGGCTTGCCACCCACTGATGGTTTAAGAATCTGGCTAGATGGCGGAGTACGAATCATCATCCGTCCAAGTGGGACTGAAGCAAAGATGAAGTGTTACATTGAGGCAATAGAAAAGGATTCAAAGACCGCGCAAGTAGTTTTGGATCAACTACGACCACCGCTTAAGGAATTGTTATCGTGAGTTTTTACGGTTTAGTTGATGGCAGCGATGCTTCGCTAAAGAGCTACCTCAACAATCTTTCAGGTGTAGACCAGGTTGGTGCTGAGGCTCGTGCAGCGATGCTGGCAACTCGAAGCATTAAGACAAGTTCTAAGCGCTGGGCGATCGATACAGCGATCACAATGGTAGATCTAACAACGCTTGAAGGTGCTGATACCCCAGGCAAAGTAAAGGCGTTGTGCACTAAAGCGGTTCGACCAGATCCAACTGATTCAACGGTGCCAAGTGTTGGCGCGGTCTGCGTCTACAACGACATGGTTTCTGTAGCACGAACACACCTAGATTTGATTGGTGGGCAGCATGTTCCCGTCGCTGCTGTTTCAACCGCTTTTCCATCAGGTCGAGCTTCAATGTCGGTCAAGATTCAAGATACGCAAGATGCAATTGATGCAGGTGCCGCTGAGATCGACATGGTGATTGATCGTGGCGCTTTTCTAGCTGGACGTTACATCGATGTTTTCAACGAGATTGTGCAGATCAAGCAAGTGTGTGGCGATAAAGCCCACCTAAAGGTTATTTTCGAAACCGGCGAACTCGTTACTTATGACAATGTTCGCAAGGCATCATTCTTAGCGATGGCAGCTGGAGCCGATTTCATTAAAACTTCAACGGGCAAGGTTGCACCCGCTGCGACTCCCCCAGTTGTTTTGGTGATGCTCGAAGCGGTGCGTGATTTTTACGAGATGACTAACACCCGTATCGGAGTAAAACCTGCCGGCGGAATCAGAAATACCAAGGATGCGATTAAACAATTAGTTTTGGTCAATGAAACTGTTGGACCAGATTGGCTCAATCCGACGCTGTTTCGTATTGGCGCCAGTGCTTTGCTCAATGATCTATTGATGCAACGCATGAAGATGGATGAAGGTTATTACTCAAGCCCTCAGTATGTGACGATGGATTAGTGGAGAGAACAATGAGCTTCGAATACGCCCCAGCACCTGAATCACGAGCAGTGGTCTCAATCAAACCAAAGTACGGCCACTTCATTGGTGGAAAGTTTGTTGCAGGTAGCAAGCACTTTCCGACAGTTAACCCTGCAACTGAAGAGGTTCTGTCTCAGATCGCTCTTGCTGGAAAGGCTGAGGTTGATGCAGCGGTAAAGGCTGCTCGTAAGGCGTACACAACTACCTGGTCAAAGATGTCCGGCAAAGAACGTGGAAAGTATTTGTATCGCATCGCTCGAATCATGCAGGAGCGAGCACGTGAATTTGCAGTGCTAGAGACTCTCGATAACGGCAAGCCAATCCGCGAATCTCGCGATACCGATATTCCACTTGCTGCAGCACACTTTTTCTATCATGCAGGCTGGGCGGACAAACTTGAGTATGCAGGACTTGGTACATCTCCCAAACCACTAGGTGTTGCAGGTCAGATAATTCCGTGGAACTTTCCGCTTCTAATGTTGGCCTGGAAGGTTGCACCAGCATTAGCTGCAGGAAATACAGTTGTCTTAAAGCCTGCAGAGTCAACGCCGCTGACCGCTTTGTTATTTGCAGAGGTGTGCCAACAGGCTGAACTTCCTGCAGGTGTCGTCAACATTGTTACCGGCGATGGTTCAACTGGTGCCTTAATCGTAAACCACCCAGGAATCGACAAGATTGCATTTACTGGTTCTACTGAGGTTGGAAAAATTATTGCTCGCGCTGTTGCTCCTACCAAGAAGAGTGTGACCCTTGAATTGGGTGGCAAAGCGGCAAATATCGTCTTTGATGATGCACCGATTGATGAAACCGTTGAAGGAATTGTTAACGGAATCTTCTTCAACCAAGGTCATGTGTGTTGTGCTGGTTCCCGTCTGTTATTGCAGGAAAACGTTGCTGAAGAGGTGCTTCATAAGTTAAAGAATCGCATGGAAAAGATCCGTGTTGGCGATCCTATGGATAAGAACACCGATGTTGGCGCTATTAATAGCAAAGAGCAGCTTCTAAAGATTATTGAACTTGCAGCTGCCGGTGATGCTGAAGGTGCAGAGCGATGGAGTCCTGCATGTACTTTGCCAGCTAAGGGTTTCTGGTTTGCTCCAACAATCTTTACCGGTGTAACTCAGGCACATCGCATCGCACGCGAAGAGATCTTTGGTCCTGTTCTTTCAGTTCTTACCTTTAGAACACCACAAGAAGCTATAGAAAAGGCTAATAACACCCCATTTGGCTTGTCTGCTGGCATCTGGAGCGAGAAGGGTTCACGCACCTTGTGGGCATCTCAGCAACTACGTGCAGGAGTTATCTGGGCTAATACCTTTAATAAGTTTGATCCGACCTCACCATTTGGTGGATATAAGGAATCGGGGTGGGGACGCGAAGGCGGACGCCACGGCCTGTCTGCATATTTGAAGGGAGTAAGCCATGAGTAATCGAATTGATGTGAAGAAGACTTATAAGTTGTACATCAATGGCGCATTTCCACGCACTGAATCTGGACGTACCTACGAGGTAAAGAGTGCCAAGGGTGCTTTTATAGCTAACCCTTGTCTTGCATCTCGAAAAGATCTACGTGATGCCGTTGTTGCAGCACGTGCCGCTCATGCCGGTTGGAACAAAGCAACCGCTTATAACCGCGGACAAATCTTGTATCGCATCGCTGAAATGCTTGAAGGTCGTCGCGCACAATTTGTTGACGAGATCATTCAGGTTACAGGTGTAACCAAGGTAAAAGCTGAAAAGGAGGTTACTGATTCAGTTGACCGACTAGTTTGGTATGCGGGCTGGACAGATAAGATCGCATCCCTTGCAGGATCAACTAACCCTGTTGCTGGTCCTTTCTATAACTTTACGATCCCTGAAAGCATGGGAGTTGTTGCAGCGATTGCTCCTGAAACTCAATCTCTTCTTGGTTTCATCGATTCGGTTGCACCAATCATCACATCAGGAAATACCGTTGTAATTCTGGCAAGTACTAAGGCTCCACTGTCTGCAATGACCTTTGCTGAAGTATTAGCAACAAGCGATTTGCCACATGGAGTAATCAATATCTTGACCGGAAAGAAGGAAGAGATTGCGCCATGGATGGCATCTCATATGGACATTGATGCACTAGATATTTCTGGTCTGCCAGCAAAACTTCATGCTGAGACAAAGGTTGCAGGAGCTGAGAATCTGAAGCGAATTCACTCATTCAAATCAGCTGATCCTGGTCGCATCATCGCCTTTATGGAGGCTAAGACCGTGTGGCATCCAATCGGTTTGTAGCCCCACAAGGGTTATGAATTAACGGTTTTTAACCACAATTTCACGACCGCGTCGACATCTAGATCTAGTGCGACGCGAACCTTTGCTGAATCCTCTAGGTCTAGTGGCTCTAACTGCTTTAACCATGCATCACGTCGATCAACAATTGTTTGACCGCGTGCAGGACCTGCCGATGTATCTACAACAACATCAAACATTTCAGTTGTAAAAAGTTCAGGCTGAATAACAAGGGCAACAGCGCCGTAATCGCCTAGTGAAATTGGATCTGTACGAACTTGATCCATAAAACCAAGTGCTAAAGATCCTGCAAACTGCGAGGCTGGCTTATCTGACTTGCTCATCTTTGTCGCCTCTTCTCGCCCAATAGTCGGACGCATAAAGACATCGAGGCCGTACATAGAAATTGGAACTCCACTTTGGAAAACGATTGCTGCAGCTTCTGGATCGTGCCACACATTAAATTCGGCGGCAGCGGTTGCATTGCCCGCAGCTGCCGACCCTCCCATTAAAACAATACGGTGAATTTTTTTTGCAGTCTCTGGAAAGGCTCGTAGAAACAGCGCGATATTAGTAAGCGGAGCGACGGGAACAATAGTCACAGGTTCAGTTGATTGTTCAATTAGATCACGAAGCAATTCGACTGCAGAACGTGGATCAACCTTTCGGCCAGATGGAGCGATACCTAGATCGCACATTCCATCTTTTCCATGAACATATTCTGCGTACTGGCTCTTTCCTAACAATGGTCGAACCGCGCCACGAGCTACAGGGATATCCCCTGCTCCTGCTGCATCCAAAACCTTGAATGTATTGGCAACAACTTGGTCAACATTTGTATTGCCATCGACACAGGTGATTCCTAGTAGGTTGATATCTGGATGCATCGCCGCAAAGAGAACTGCGAAGGCATCATCAACACCGGTATCTACATCCATAATGATTGAAGTTTTGGTCATAACCGCTAGCCTAGCGTTATGAGACCTGCAGTAATAGTTGTCGTTGGCAGCGCAATGATGGATTTAACCGCCTACGCCGATGTACTTCCAGAGCCAGGTCAAACCCTAGCGGGGCAGCTTTTTACAACCGGTTTCGGTGGCAAAGGTGCAAATCAAGCTGTGATCGCGGCCCACTGTGGAGCTCAAGTACATTTCATTGGAAAATTAGGTGATGATGTATTTGGAAAAGCAATTGCCGATAACTTTGTGAAGGTTGGCATTAACTCGCAATTTGTTGAAACTAGCTCTACCCCAAATGGTGTGGCCCATATCTGGGTCGATGGAGCTGGAGAAAACAGAATCATCATTATTCCTGGGGCAAACCACGAGATTGAAGTAAACAAGGCGATAGAAGCTATTAATTCGATTCAAGATTTGGCGATAGTGGTTGCTCAATGTGAGATTAAACAAGAGGTCACCCTTGCAGCTTTCAAGGCGGCCAAAGCACGCGGATGCACAACGATTCTTAATCCCGCCCCTTACCAACAATTATCAGCAGAACTTCTTGAATTGACGGATTGGTTAATTCCTAATGAAACTGAGTTCCGCGAGCTACATGGAACGCTGCCAAGTAGTGATGATATTTTAAAAAGCTTCAGGCCAGGTAAAAGCACCATCGTCACATTAGGTAGTGAAGGTGCTGTGTATATAAGCCCGACCGCCGAACTACATCGTGTCAGCGCTCCAAAAGTTACAGCGGTAGATACCACTGGTGCTGGAGATGCTTTTGTTGGAAGTTTTGCCTATGCCCTTGCAAGTGGCAAAGCTCCGATCGAGGCTATGAACTTTGGTGTTTCAATCGCATCGCTCAGTGTGACTCGAAAAGGTGCACAATCCTCTTATCCAGATCAAACAGAGATAGCGACGCTTTCGTAACCACGTAATACAAAGGTAGGTCGTCTAACCGGCTCCGCCGCCAATTGCATCGTTGGATACTTTTCCCACAAGGCGGGCAATGAAACGCTCATCTCTAATCGTGCAAGTGGTGCACCTAAACAGAAGTGAATACCTGCGCCAAAGCCAATATGTGGGTTGGGATC